>NZ_VMLM01000077.1:0-1850 GCF_013276695.1 Streptococcus sp. 4155 | reverse complement strand
TCAAGCCCTCGCCTATTGGTTCAAAATAGATAAATTTATAGTGATTGCCATTCTTCCAAACTTGGGTTGGGCTAGACTTGAGAAAGCCAAACAAAGGCAATTTGTCAGCGGATAGAATTAACTCCAGCACCCTCATTCATCCACCCCCATAAACTTCATCAAGTCAGAAATTCTATAATAGATTTTCCTAGTATCTTCTAGTGGTGGTTGATACCGTCTTAGCCCTGCTTTTTCCCACTTTTGGAGTGTCAGATATTTTATATCTAACTCATCCATGACTTCCTGGGCTGATATTAAGCCTGTTAGTCTTGGTTTGACTGTATCACGCGCTTCCAGATATCTTTCCACTACCTCCAGAATGCCATGCGCTAGGTCTTGCTCACTTTCTCGGCTTAAGCTAAACATATCCGCCCGCCTCCTTCAAGGTTTCTTTGTAGCTCTCTAAATCAGCATTTAAAAGGACAGTTAGGCGTTTCTGTTCTTCCTGTACTTGGTTATAGAATGCTTTTGCTCCGTCCAGTAACTCCTCTTTGTTAGCAGGGATAAAATATCCTCTAAATGTCCCATGGTGAACCCCAACAATAGGAACACTATGGCGCGTGATTAGACGGCTGATAATATCTTGCACGGTTCTTTCTGCTAGCTTAGTGATCAGGCTGATTTCTGCCCCTGTTATGGAGTTTTCAGCCCCTACCTTGATTAGTCTTAATACTCGTTTGTCATTCTCTGATAGACTCATTCAGTGCCTCCGTAAACTCTTACCCCTGCAAGCTGGATATATCGCCCATAATCAGGGTTTAAATCCTCGCTAGGTGTTTCTATCGTCTGTTGGTTTTCTCGCTCAAATTGGGCGCTTTTTTTGCGGTCTCGGTGGTTTAGATAGACCAGTAAGCCAATCAGTACCACGGAAAAGATAAGCGCCTGTGTATTGGTTAAATCTAGTTCATTCATGTCAGTTTTCCTCATAAATCATCTTGCTACGGGTGTACTCAGTCGAACTTGTCCATAAATCCAAGAGGTTCTTTTGCCCTCGTTTTTTCTTTGCAATATCAACTGCCAAAAGTTCCCAGACGTAATTTAATAATTGACTTCGATTCATAGGATAGCCATTTTCTTTAGTTATTTCAGCTAGGTAAGTACTCAAAAAAAGAAATCCATCAAATCTAGAAACCAGTTTTATAAAATTAGAGTTGCCCCAATAATTTTCATAAAAAGACCGTTCTTTTTGCTCTAATTCTCCTATTACCTCAGATACTACTCTCTGTTTCATCCTTTCCGTCTGTTCCTTAAGTGTTTCCTGTTGTTCATGGTATTCTGTGCTAGTTAGTTCATTATAAATATCGTCTAAGTCGTTCAATACTTTACTGATTTCCCTTTTAGCTAATGCAGTTCCATTTCCTACAAGAATTTCTTGTATTTCTTCTAAATTTGTTGAAATAGCTTCTAATTTATCTGCTATCATATTTTCCTCCGTTGACCTTTTAATTATCGTTTCTTATACAGGATATCCTCACACTCAGAGTCGCCAAGTTGAAAGCGTGAGAAAGTACCAGTTTAAAGAGTTGGCGCTCTATGCTTTTCAAAACCTTTTCTAATTGCTTGCCTGCTCTTCGGTTTTATTAGTTTTTCTTAGTTTTGCTATTTACTCATAAATCTCTGACAACTCTTTATAGATGTCATCTGGTATTGCTCGCATTGCTTTCTGTTGCAATTCAATCGCCTTGGTCTTGTCGTTGTCCTTACTGGTGTTTGACTCAATGATTCCAGTTAAGGCTAAAACCTGTCTAAAATATAAATCCATTTTCAAACGTTGACCGGCACTGACCTCTTCTTTTATCTCCTGCTTGCTT
>NZ_VMLM01000076.1:0-11554 GCF_013276695.1 Streptococcus sp. 4155 | reverse complement strand
TTCGCCAACCATGGCGCTTCAAGAGTTGATAGAAGGCATCACGTGTGTAGGAAGAACCTAACTCCTTTTTATAAGCCTGAAATAAGGCATCAATTGTAACAAATTCTCCTGCCTCTGCAGCCTTCAAATGACGGGCAAGAAAGGCTTTCTCTTCCTCAATTGTCATATATGCATGGTTACGACAACCACGTGTTTCTTGAAGGAGAGAATCGAGTCCGAACTCCTCATATTTTTTTACAGTTGGCCAAATCGTTGTTTGATTACAGTCTAAAAGCTCTATAATCTCTTTATAAGATTTGCCCATCAGACGAAATAGAACGATTTGAAGGCGTTTATGATATTTAGCTGTACTAGAGTCTTTTAAAAGTGTTTTGATAGCTTGGATTTCTTCTTTAGTTGATTTCATATTACTATTATATAATGCTTTTTTATTTTAGTCTAGTATTAATCCCAATTTTCCATTATGAATACAATAGTAAATGGTTGAAATTCCCACGTTAACCCCTTTAGCCATAACCATCATTTCAGGAGAAAACTTTTGATTATGATAGTGGAGAATCTTTTCCTTTAGTTCTTTGGTTAAGCTTGATTTCTTGACCGAGCGCTTGCGATTGTTTTCATAAGACTGTTGAGCATAGTCGGCAGAATAAACCTCTTTGAAGCGCCCTTTTCCAAGACATTGTCGGACTGTCCCACGCTTGATTTCAGTGTGGATAGTTTGAGGAGCTTTTCCAAGCAAAGAGGCAATTTCTCTATTTGATTTTCCTTCTTTTGTTTGGCTTTTGTAGTATAATTGTCTTGCATCTCTGTGCCTTTCTTGTGTTTGTGGTTGAACAACAAGTATAACACAGAGGTGTTTTCTTATGCCTAGAAGAGCTTTCATTTTTTTCAAAAAAGGTTGAAAAAACACCTTTGTGAGATGAAATACCCTTCAAATACCGTATCTCCCAAGTGAAAATCTCACAAATTTCTTAAACTTTGAGTCAAACTTCACATATCTAATCCATATCGATAGTTGGACAGAACTCACTTCTATGGTATTATCCTATCCCCCCTTCCAAATGTCAAGCAAAAATGACAAGTATTTTAGAAATAACTCGCCATTTCATTAACTTTCTACTATATTAAAAAAATGTGACCTCATAGCAAGGACTCAAACTCAGCGACGCTCATACCCAGCTGATGGCTGGCAACCTCGGAAGTCAGAAGTCCTTGGCGAACCATATCCAGAAAGGCAAAAAGTTTCCCACGTTCCAAGCCTTCTTCTCGCCCTTGTTCAATCCCTTCAGCTCGTCCACGTTCAAGACCACGCTCCAGTCCCTGTTCAAGCCCCTCTGCACGACCTCTCTCCAACCCTTTTTCTTCAGCTTGTTCCAAGTCATAGTCCTGTGCTAATAAGGCTTGTTCTTCTCGCATACGTAGTTGACTAAACATTTTCCTGTCCTCCTCGGACCAGCTCTTGTAATCTAGCAGTTGGTCTGCTTGGCTGATGGCTCGCTCGGGGCGCTGGGTAAAGGGTTTATTCCCGAAAAACTCCAACCATGGCTTGCGAACGCTATCCTTGCTGGTTTCTCTGTATTTTTATACCATCTTGACTAGATGGTTTTCCTGTCCATTGTTTGTGATGGTTAAGACTTCACCTGTCGTTCCCTCTCGCATACTAAAGCTATGAAAAGCTTAATCATCCTGAAAGTAATTACTATCCACAATAGCTATTGCGTATACTGATGCGATGTGTTTATAACTTTGGTGAGCGTTTCCTTCTTATTGGCGAATTTTTTCTAGATTTTGATTGACCTGACTGCACAAGTAAGCCCACAGGAGATTGATGAAAAAATTCTGATGATGAACCTGAATTTCAATGATTACTTGGGTTCCATTATCCAACTCCACCAAGACATCAATACTGGTATAGAAATCTTGTGCTTAATAGGGCAGAGAAGGCAAGACGTGAATGTTACTTCCTTCCAAAATGGTCACATTTTTTGCTGGTAAATCCAGCATATCGCGAATAAATTGACAAGTGATTTCTGGATTGCTGAAAATTTTCTTAGCGTCCAAATCATTGGTTGAGCTAATGCCCGGATGTCTTAGAATCATTCTTTCTCTCCTTTCATTATAGCACATTTTTAAATCTAGGTTTGCTAGATTCACTGCTTCTATCTATAGTAAAATGAACTAAAAACAATACACAATGTTGTATAATCTTCTTATGGCATATTCAATAGATTTTCGTAAAAAAGTTCTCGGCTATTGTGAGCGAACAGGTAGTATAACAAAAGCATCACAGGTTTTCCAAATCTCACGTAATACCATTTATGGCTGGTTAAGGCTAAAAGAGGGAACAGAAGAGCTAAACCATCAAGTAAAAGGAACAAAACCAAGAAAAGTTGATAGAGATAGACTTAAAAACTATCTTACTGACAATCCAGACGCTTATTTGACTGAAATAGCTTCTGAATTTGGCTGTCATCCAACTACTATCCACTATGCGCTCAAATTTATGGGGTACACTCGAAAAAAAGAACCACACCTACTATGAACAAGACCCAGAAAAGTATCCTTATTTCTTAAGAATTTTAATAGTTTAAAGCACTTAGCACCTGTTTATATTGATGAAACAGGATTCGATACTTACTTTTATCGAGAATATGGTTGCTCATCAAAAGGTCAGTTAATAGGAGGTAAAGTCTCTGGAAGAAGATATCAGGGGATTTCTTTGGTTGCAGGGCTAACAAATGGTGAGTTAATCGCTCCAATAACTTACCAAGAAACAATGACGAGCGACTTTTTTGAAGCTTGGTTTCAGAAATTTCTCTTACCGACATTAAATACACCCTCAGTTATTATTATGGATAATGCAAGATTCCAATAGAATAGCTAGGATAGAATTCTTGTGTGAAGAGTTTGGGCATAAACTTTTACCCCTTCCTCCCTACTCACCTGAGTACAATCCTATTGAGAAGACATGGGCTCATATCAAAAAGCATCTCAAAAAGGTATTACCAAGTTGCAATACCTTTTACGAGGCTCTTTTGTCTTGTTCTTGTTTCAATTGACTATATTTATTCGGAAAAAAGACGAAAAAACCTGAGAACCATCTCAGGCTTGGTCATTAAATTTTTTTCTCAATACCGAAAAGTGGAGAAAGTGGTCGTTTTTCATGAATACGTACGATAGCATCCCCTAGAAGATGAGCGATTGAAATTTGCTCAATCTTATCAATCAAACGCTCTTCTGGCAGATAGATGGTATCCAAAACAACCAATTTCTTAATAGCTGAATTTTGGATATTGTCCATAGCAGGACCAGAAAGCACTGGGTGCGTACAGCTTGCATAGACTTCAACAGCACCAGCTTCCGCAAGAGCATCTGCCGCATGACAAATCGTTCCAGCCGTATCAATCATATCATCAATCAAGATACAAGTCTTGCCTTCGACCTTACCGATGATGTTCATGACTTCACTAGTATTCATCTTATCAACGCTACGACGTTTATCAATGATAGCGATAGATGTTTTCAAAAATTCTGCCAACTTACGAGCACGAGTCACCCCTCCATGGTCTGGGCTGACAACCACATAGTCCGAACCAACCATGCCACGACGCTCAAAATAATCCGCAATCAGAGGAGCTCCCATCAAATGATCCACAGGAATATCAAAGAATCCTTGAATCTGCGCAGCATGCAAGTCGATGGTCAATAAACGATCCACTCCAGCTACTTCAAGCATATTTGCGACAAGTTTTGAAGTGATTGGCTCACGCGCTCTCGCCTTTCTATCCTGACGTGCATACCCATAGTAAGGCATGACAACATTGACAGATTCTGCACTCGCACGCTTCAAAGCATCCACCATAATCAAAATTTCAAGCAGATTGTCATTTACAGGCGAGCTAGTTGATTGTAGGATAAAGACGTGTTTCCCTCGGATTGATTCTTCGATGTTGACCTGAATCTCTCCATCTGAAAATTGGCGAACACTTGATTTCCCCAACTCTATCCCAATCTCCTGCGCCACACGTTCTGCCAATTCTTTATTAGAAGAAAGGGCAAACAGCTTTAAATCAGAAAAAGACATGATTTCCTCCGGTATATATGTATCGCTTGTGCTTTTCACAAGATTTTCCATCTACCATTGTAGCGCTTTTTGCACTATTTTTCAATCAAAAATAAAAGAAGGGCACCATATTTGTACCCTTGCATCATTCTTTTGAAAAATATTCTAGGTCATCAACTCATTGTGTTTCTCAACAAAGCAATAAGCATGATAAAAACCATAGAGAGCAATAGCCGTAACCACTGGAATCGCTAAAGGCAACTCTGTCTCCAATTCAACAAAAGGAGAGTTAAACAAGAAGTGAGTTCCCAAGGCTAAACCTAGAAAAATAAGACCCTGTTTCTTGCCAACCTTCTGCCCTTTATAGGCTCTGTAAAGCAAGTAAACACCTACTACAGCTAGATCTGAAAAAGTCCAGTGAGAGGCAATTCCTGAGATGATACGCTCTAAAATTCGCGAAATAGTAAAGTCAAAGCCCTCTGGCAAATCCGTACGAATGTAACCAATATCCTCAATCATTTGGAATCCCAAACCAGAAGCAATCCCTAATAAAAACAAAGATTTTAATTTTCGCACAGGAATCAAAGCTAAAACAAAGACAAGTGGCAATAATTTCAAGGGTTCTTCTACCAAAGGAGCCACAATAGCACTTTCAAAGGCATTTAAAAACGCACTATCTGGGAAAAGAACGCCCAGTAAATCATGAATATAGGTATTAGCAAAGCTAGACAACCATCCTGCAAGGAACATCCCACCCAATAAAGACAAAATCAAGGCGTTCTTTGGGAATTCCCATTTTTTCCCAATACGGAAGAGAAAATAAAGAGCCGGAATCATGTAAAAGAGAGGTAGAAAGATAGAAACTCCCATTAGTCCATATTCCGCACCTGACCTCGAACCGTCCGTATAGTAGATGGTTTCATACTGTAAACCAATACATAGCAATAAAATAAAAATAAAATACTGCTTTTCTTCATACACTTTCTTTCTAAATGAAGTATTTATAATTCTACGACTGTCATACTTCCTGTATCAACATTGTAAATGGCACCAGAGATAATGACATCGTCTGGTATTAGGGGAGACTCGATAAGCAGTTGCATATCCTCGCGTACACTCTCTTCTATATCTTGGAAGGGCAAGAAATCCTGGTCTGACACATCTACACCTAATTCCTCTTTTAAATACTCCTGAAAAGGTTCATTTTCAAAGGTCTGAGCACCACAGTCTGTATGGTGCAATACCACAATCTCTCTTGTCCCCATTTGTTGCTGGGAAATAACTAGCGAACGAATCATGTCTTCAGTCACTCGACCACCTGCATTCCGCAAAATATGAGCATCCCCAAGTGCCAAACCTAGAGCTTGCGCAACGTGCAAACGTGAGTCCATACAGGTCACAATAGCTACTCTTGTTTTGGGTTTAAGTGGCAGATTTAACTGCCCATGTAAGGCAACATAAGCCTGATTAGCTTGCATAAACTGTTCAAAATACGACACGATTCCCTCCTTGAAAATTTGATAGTCAAATATTTCTCCTATCTTATCATTTTTAAGAGAATTTGTCACGGATTATGCAAAGACCTTTTTCAAAACTTCCTGAATCGTTGTCACGCCAATGACCTGAATTTCCTTAGGCAGAGTGATTCCTGTCAAGGAATTCTTAGGTACATAAATCTTAGTAAAGCCCAGTTTAGCAGCTTCGTTGATGCGTTGCTCAATACGATTCACGCGCCGAATCTCTCCTGTCAAACCAAGTTCTCCCACAAAACATTCCTGAGGATTAGTTGGCTTGTCCTTATAGCTCGAAGCAATAGCAACAGCAACGGCCAAGTCAATGGCAGGTTCATCCAATTTGACACCGCCAGCAGATTTAAGATAGGCGTCCTGATTTTGCAAGAGAAGACCTGCCCGCTTTTCCAAAACAGCCATAATCAAGCTAGCACGGTTAAAATCAAGTCCTGTCGTCGTACGCTTGGCATTTCCAAACATGGTCGGTGTCACCAAGGCCTGCACTTCTGCAAGAATAGGACGCGTCCCTTCCATGGTCACAACGATTGATGAGCCAGTCGCTCCATCCAAACGCTCTTCTAGGAAAACTTGACTCGGATTAAGAACCTCAACCAAGCCACCTGACTGCATCTCAAAAATCCCAATCTCATTAGTGGAGCCAAAACGGTTTTTGACCGCTCTCAAAATACGAAAGGTATGGTGACGCTCCCCTTCAAAGTAAAGTACCGTATCCACCATATGCTCCAACATACGAGGCCCAGCTAATGTTCCTTCCTTGGTCACATGACCTACGATAAAGATGGCAATGTTATTGGTTTTAGCCAGCTGCATAAGTTCAGCCGTCACCTCACGCACCTGAGAAACAGAGCCCTGCACCCCTGAAATCTCAGGAGACATAATAGTCTGGATGGAGTCAATAATGAGAAAGTCTGGTTGGATACGCTCCACCTCAGCACGAACACTCTGCATATTGGTCTCTGCATAAAGATAAAACTCACTATCAATATCACCCAAGCGCTCTGCTCGTAGCTTGATTTGCTGAGCAGACTCCTCCCCACTGACGTAGAGAACAGTCCCCACTTGGGACAACTGGGTTGAGACTTGTAGGAGAAGGGTTGATTTCCCAATTCCAGGATCCCCACCTATGAGGACGAGACTTCCTGGTACCACTCCGCCTCCAAGTACACGGTTGAATTCCTCCATCTCTGTCTTGGTTCGATTGACATTGATGGAGGTCACTTCAGCCAGTTTCATGGGCTTGGTTTTCTCACCTGTTAAAGACACACGCGCATTTTTGACCTCGACAACCTCAACCTCTTCTACAAAAGAAGACCAAGACCCACAGTTGGGGCAACGCCCCAGATATTTAGGTGAATTATACCCACAATTTTGACATACAAATGTCGCTTTTTTCTTTGCGATGATAAACCTCTTTCTATATCTCTAATTCACACTCAACCACTTGGCAAAAATCAATCTTCTCATTTGGCACAAACTGACGCATGAGCATGTTGTGAGTTACCACTATCACGGTCTGGTAATCTCGATACTTAGCCATGCATTCTAGAAAACGAGACTTCATCTCCGCAGCTGTCTCATATTGAATAGGACTATTAGGAAGCAACTCCCCCTTGTTTTCTAAAAACAGGCTTCTAGCTGTTTCATAGTTTTCTATTCCTGTTTCATAGACCTGCCATTCATGTAATAATGGCTCCACTCTCAAAGGAAGTCCCGTAGCACAAACCACATAAGAAGCCGTTTCTAAAGCTCTTGTGACTGCAGAAGATACGATTATTTCAGCTGAAAAGAGTAAAGGATTGGTGCTCAGTTCCTGAGCTTGCTGCCGTCCCTTCTCAGATAAGGGCGCCAAATCTATCCCAAATCCCGTATAAGAACGCTCCTCTAACTCACGATAATCTGGCTCCCCGTGACGTACAAAGATAATCTTCATTCTAGTGCCCTGTTGAACCAAATCCACCAGTTCGAACGCCATCAGCCGCATCGCCATCTGCAATTAAGAAAGGAGCAAAGACAGCCTGAACAATACGTTCTCCAACTTCAAGAACAACCTCTTGGTCTGTGATATTCTTCATCTGCGCAAAAATATGCCCCTCGTTTCCAGGATTTCCATAATAATCCCCATCAATAACGCCAACTGAATTAATTAAAACCAAGCCCTTCTTACGAGGGTTTGAAGAACGATCATATAGGTAGAGAACCTCTGTCGGTTGCATATAAGCCTTAACCCCTGTCGGAACCAATACAATCTCTCCTGGCGCAATAACCGTACGCACAGCAACCTTTAAGTCGTAACCAGCCGCATGAGCTGTCTCACGCTTGGGCAATAAATTCTCATCTGTAAAACTAGAAACCAATTCAAAACCACGAATTTTCATCATCTTCTCTTTTCTATTATCATTTATTCTAGATTATTCTATCTTATTTATTCGGAAAAAGCACGAAAAAAAGAGCACACAATTCAAATCGCTTAGGGCTGCTGGATTCCTCCCCTGACCCGCTTCACGCAGAACTGTTGCTCCACTATTTATTATATCACATTCCTATTCATTTTAAAAGCAAAATTATTTTTTCCGTCTATTTCTAAAAAAGTCCTGCATGATAGCTGCGCAGTCATCTTCCAAAATTCCTATTTCAACCTCTACACGATGGTTAAGACGCTCATCTGTCAAGATATCGTACAAACTTCCAGCAGCGCCAAATTTCTGGTTTTTAGCCCCATAGACCACGTTTGGAATACGGGCAAGCCCAATCGCCCCACTACACATGACACACGGCTCAATGGTCACAAAAAGTGTGCAGTCCAGCAAGCGCCAGCTCTCCTCACTCAAGTTCGCATCCTCTATGGCCATAATCTCCGCATGCATAACCGCTCGCTGCAGTTCCTCACGCGCATTATGCCCACGGCCAATGATTTCTCCGTCCTTGACAATCACACAACCAATTGGAATTTCATCGTGTTCAAGAGCAATCTCAGACTCTCTCAAAGCTTCCCTCATAAAGACTTCTTTTTCTTCAACTGTATAATTCATCAATTTCCCTTTTACTACTTATCGATTTTATTATTATATCATGAATCCCAAGACAAAAAAAGCCACCAAATGCGGTGACTTTATAGGGAGATTATTATGAAAAAGAAAAGTTTAGGATATTCGTTACAACAAGTTAGGAGGTCTTCTTGTAACTGTCTATAGTATACCCGACCTATCTTAAACAAATCTTAAAAATCTCTTAGGACCAAACACTTTCTAAAATATTTGTTTGTTCACGACCAGGACCCACTGAGAAAGTAGAAATACGAACGCCAACCAATTCACTCACACGACGAACATAGTTACGCGCATTCTCAGGAAGATACTCCAAATTACGAACTCCAGTAATATCTTCTGACCAACCTGGCAACTCTTCATAGATAGGTTTGCAACGCTTCAATTGCTCAAGACTAGCTGGATAGTAGTCAATACGTTGACCATCAAGATCATAGGCCACACAGATTTTCACAGTATCTAAACCACTCAAAACATCGATAGAGTTCAATGAAAGATTAGTAATACCAGAAACACGACGACTATGGCGCATCACAACTGAGTCAAACCATCCCACACGACGTGGACGACCAGTTGTTGTACCATATTCATGACCTACTTCACGGATACGTTCTCCCACTTCATCAAACAACTCAGTTGGGAAAGGACCGTCTCCTACACGACTCGTATAGGCTTTACATACACCTACAACCTTGTCAATCTTGCTTGGACCGACACCAGAACCAATTGTCACACCACCAGCCACAGGGTTTGAAGAAGTAACAAATGGATAGGTCCCTTGGTCAATATCTAGCATAACACCTTGTGCACCTTCAAAAAGCACACGTTTACCATTATCAAGCGCATCATTCAAAATGACGGACGTGTCTGTCACATATTTCTTGATTTGTTGACCATATTCGTAATATTCTTCAAAAATATCATCGAAGACGATAGCTTTACTATCATACAATTTTTCAAAAAGACGATTCTTTTCAGCAAGGTTACGTTCTAAACGCTCACGGAAAATGTCTTTATCCAAAAGATCGGCGATACGAATTCCCACACGAGCAGCCTTGTCCATATAAGCTGGACCAATTCCCTTGATTGTAGTCCCAATCTTATTGTCGCCCTTAGCTTCTTCTTGCAAACGATCTAACTCGATATGATAAGGCAAAATGACATGCGCGCGATCAGAAATACGCAAGTTATCAGTTGTAACACCTTCCTCATGAAGATAGCTCAACTCTTTTACAAGAGATTTAGGATTTACAACCATACCATTCCCAATAACAGAGATTTTTTCAGGGAAGAAAATCCCAGATGGAATCAAGTGCAATTTAAACTTCTTACCATCAATCACAATCGTGTGACCTGCATTATCACCACCTTGGTAACGTGCAATCACTTCTGCATTCGCTGAAAGGAAGTCTGTAATCTTCCCTTTACCTTCATCACCCCATTGGGTACCTACAACAACAACTGAAGTCATAATCTTGTCTGAGCCCTCAGGCTCTTCCTTTCTCACATACATGGCAGGACTCTCACCTGCAATTATATCTTACAATTTATTATAAGAAAAAATCGCCTTTTTATCAAGAAGAAACAATAGAAAGATTTGCTATTTCCAACTATTAAAAAATGATTTAGAAAAATAAGCAGCTATTTATTATTATCTTTCCATAAAAAAGTAAATTTGTTCGGAAATTAACTCAGACTATCTCAACAAGAAATAAAACCTTGTTTCATTATCATCTTTTCAAGATACAAACGATAAGCAACACGATAATGGTAAACGATAAAATCCCTACGACACCCAATACCATATCTCACTAAATAATAAATTAAAAATTTAAAATGAAAATGTTCCCAGTCAAAATTATCACCAAATACAGTACCATACTCTTCTTCAATATTTCTATAAAAATCCGCCATCTGCTCATAAATTTTTTGTAACATGATCAAATACTCCTTTTCTTTTTTATGAACTTATTCTAACAAAAAATTTTAATTAATCATTAATAATTCCTGAATTGTACAAATACCAACCTCAATAAGATAAAAAATAGGAAAAGTTGACAGAATAGGAACAAATTTACTACCTAAATTAGACTATTATAGACCTTATTAACTGCGTTAAATACTAAAAGAGAGTTGAGGTAAAAATCTTAAAATAAGAAAAACGCATAGTATAGTTGCTTAGTTTCAAACAAGCATGCTATAATAAAGCTATGGCATATAGTACAGATTTTAAACAGCGAGCATTAGATTACATCAAAGAGGGGCACAGCCATGTCGAGGCAGCCAAGGTTTTTGATGTCGGCGTCAGAACTCTCTTCACATGGAAAAAGAACTTACGTGAACAAGGACACTTAGAGATGAAAAAGCGAGTCGTCAAAAACCGAAAGATTCCTTTAGAGGAATTGAAAGCCTTTGTAGAGGCTCATCCAGATGCTTTTTTACGGGAAATTGCGGCACATTTTGATTGTGCTGTCCCTTCAGTATGGGCAGCTTTAAAGCAGATGAAGGTCACTTCAAAAAAAGATGACGAGCTTTAAGGAACAAGACCCAGAGAAAGTATCTGAGTTTCTTGATATTTTGGATAACCTAAACGATTTACCAATCGTATATATTGATGAAACAGGAATCGACCGCTATCTCTATCGTCCTTATGCAGGGGCTCCTAGAGGGGAGAAAGTCTATGAAAAGATTAGCGGACGTCGTTTTGAGCGAACTTCAATTGTTGCAGGACAAGTAGACGGAGAGTTTATAGCTCCCATGATTTACAAGAACAGCAGGACAAGCGATTTCTTTGTGGAGTGGTTCAAAACGCAACTCCTACCTGCTTTGAAGACACCTCATGTTATTATCATGGACAATGCTAGTTTTGATCCCAAGAACATTTTGGATGAACTCTGCATCCAAGATAAACTCTT
>NZ_VMLM01000075.1:0-1223 GCF_013276695.1 Streptococcus sp. 4155 | reverse complement strand
ATATAAACGCTTTGAGAACGGTAAGTTGACTTGGCCAAGTACAGAAAAGGATGTCAAAGCTCTCACACCAGAACAAGTAGACTGGCTGATGAAGGGCTTTTCTATCACTCCCCAAATAAATTCATCAGAAAGTCGTGATTTCTATTGAAATGAGGACTTTCTTTTTAGTATAATAAAGTTAGAAAACAGAGAGGGAAGATGATGAAAGACTTATTAAAACTCATTCAACAACAGAGTGCTACAATTGATAGTCTCACCAATGAACTTACCCTTCTGCGTGAACAAGTGGCTTATCTAACGCAAAAGCTCTATGGAAAATCCTCTGAGAAAAGTGTTTGCCCCCTGGACAAGTCAGCCTTTTTGAGGAAGAGTCTCCATCTGATGAAGATGGAGATGTTCCCAGTTGAAAGAGAAGAAATCACCTATAAACGTAAGAAAGCTAAAGGGAAACGTCAAGCTCTTCTTGCCCAATTCGATTCAGAAGAAGTTCATCATCGCTTAGAGGACTGTATTTGCCCTGACTGTCAGGGAGATCTAAAAGAGATTGGAGCAACCCTTCAAGGACAAGAATTGGTCTTTATTCCTGCGCAATTAAAACGAATAGATCATATCCAACACTCTTATAAGTGCCAAGCATGCAGTGAGAAAAATCCGAGTGATAAAATCGTGAAAGCTCCTATCCCTAGAGCCCCTTTGGCGCATAAGCCTTGGCTCAGCTTCTATTATCGCTCACACCATCCATCAGAAGTTTAATCTGAAGGTTCCCAATTATCTCCAAGAAGAAGATTGGGCTAGGATGGGTTTACCAATCACACGTAAGGAAATCTCTAATTGGCATATCAAGACGAGTCAATACTATTTAGAGTCCCTTTATAAGCTTTTACGAGAAAAGTTGTTAGAACAAGCTCTTCTTCATGCGGATGAAACCTCTTATCGGGTCTTAGAAAGTGATAGCCATCTGACCTACTATTGGACTTTTTTGTCAGGAAAATCAGAGAAACAAGGGATTAGGCTTTACCACCATGATCAGCGTCGAAGTGGTTCAGTAGTACAAGAATTCCTAGGAGACTATTCTGGCTATGTGCATTGTGATATGTTGCGGCAGTAACTTAGGACTTTAGTCCTCTAGCTCTGCCTATGCGATAGCAGTCCAAGGTTTAGGAGCAAGGCGACGCTAAGCTTGGTAAACTGCGAACCGCTAGAAGCTTATCGTCAACTGGAAG
>NZ_VMLM01000074.1:0-744 GCF_013276695.1 Streptococcus sp. 4155 | reverse complement strand
CTACACTGCTTAAATTGGTTACAAGAGAGACCACATCATAGAACAATTCCCCTTCCTGTCTTTGGGAAAATTGGCAAACACGACGTGGCTGGCGCCAAGAATCGGCTTTATAAAGGGACTCTGAATAGGAAGAATGAGGTAAAATACTCAAATCCTCTGAACAAGGCAAGGTTAAATCTCCCAAGCGACTCAGAACAGCGTTCCTTTTCAGTTTGGTCAAATAGGCATGACCTCTATCTTCCAGTAAATCATAGAGTTTTGGGCTCACAAAACCGCTATCCATACGAAAAATCAGATGGTCAAACTGCTCTAAAATGGGGTGAATAAGGGCATCTGCTCCTTCTGAACAATAGCGATTTCCAGAACGTAACTGGGCATTCAGACAATAGCCAGTCTGGCTTTCAAAGGCATAAAGGGGATGATAAGCTGTCACCTGATAATGAGCATTATAGTCGGCTCCCTCTTGATGCCCATAAGTGGTAAAATGAGTGGAATCCACATCAACGATAAGACTGGGTTGGCTTTGCATTTGTAAAAAGAGTTGAACCAGTTCAAAGTTTAGTCTTCGCAAGCTCCCAACAGTTGCTTCTGTTGAACGTGACAGAAAGCGAGACAAGGTTGGTTGAGACGCAACTTGTCCAGTTTCCAACAGTTTTGGAAAATAAGCATCTGATTTTAATTTCTTACAGGCATAGTCTATGTCATAGCCTGTAAGGATTTGAAAGAGAAATTGGATGACAATAT
>NZ_VMLM01000073.1:0-35216 GCF_013276695.1 Streptococcus sp. 4155 | reverse complement strand
GAGGGGAGAAAGTCTATGAAAAGATTAGCGGACGTCGTTTTGAGCGAACTTCAATTGTTGCAGGACAAGTAGACGGAGAGTTTATAGCTCCCATGATTTACAAGAACAGCAGGACAAGCGATTTCTTTGTGGAGTGGTTCAAAACGCAACTCCTGCCTGCTTTGAAGACACCTCATGTTATTATCATGGACAATGCTAGTTTTGATCCCAAGAACATTTTGGATGAACTCTGCATCCAAGATAAACACTTTTTCTTACCTCTACCGCCATATTCACCGGATTTGAATCCTATTGAGCAAGCTTGGGCTATCTTGAAAAAGAAAGTAACAGATTTATTAAGGGAAGTCCCAACTATTTTTGAATGTTTGGAACGCTTTTTAAAACTAAATGACTATAAAAAGAAATGCCACGCTATGAAGGCTCAAGCGATTGTCACAAGTCAAGGGAGAATTGTTTCTTTGGATATCGCTGTGAACTATTGTCATGATATGAAGTTGTTCAAAACGAGTCGCAGAAATATCGGACAAGCTGGTAAAATCTTGGCTGACAATGGTTATCAAGGACTCATGAAGCTATATCCTCTTTTGCAGGAAGTCTAATATTGTTATAATTTAATTTGAATTCCAAAATCACATTGTTCCGTCCGTATTTCATTTTACTGTATGTCTTCCTAAACTCCAAAGTTTCTGCGTCAAATTTCCTATTTTCACTGTAGTCTTTGACACTTCGAACGACAATTTGAATCATATATTCAAAAAAAAATGAAAAATTTGTGCTAACAAGCCTAAATATTCTGAAAATTTGTTTGATTTTTAATGGATAATGTGATATAATGGTTGTCAATTTATAATTCACATAAACAGAGGAGTAGAAAATGAAAAAAAATCGTGTATTTGCTACAGCAGGTCTTGTTTTATTAGCAGCAGGTGTACTTGCAGCATGCAGTTCTTCAAAATCATCTGATTCATCAGCCCCTAAAGCTTATGGCTATGTTTATACAGCAGACCCAGAAACCTTGGACTACCTGATTTCAAGTAAAAATAGTACAACAGTAGTGACTTCAAATGGGATTGATGGTTTATTCACTAACGATAATTACGGTAATCTTGCTCCTGCAGTTGCAGAGGATTGGGAAGTCTCTAAGGATGGTTTGACCTACACTTATAAGATTCGTAAAGGGGTTAAATGGTTTACCTCTGATGGAGAAGAATATGCAGAGGTGACGGCTAAAGATTTCGTGAACGGTTTAAAACACGCAGCAGATAAAAAATCAGAAGCTATGTATTTAGCTGAAAATTCGGTTAAAGGCTTGGCAGATTATCTATCAGGAACTTCAACAGATTTTTCAACAGTTGGTGTCAAGGCGGTTGATGATTATACGTTACAATACACTTTGAACCAGCCTGAACCGTTCTGGAACTCTAAGTTGACCTATTCTATTTTCTGGCCTCTGAATGAAGAATTCGAAACATCAAAAGGAAGCGATTTTGCTAAACCAACAGATCCGACATCCTTGCTTTATAATGGGCCATTCTTGTTGAAAGGGTTGACTGCAAAATCTTCTGTAGAGTTTGTAAAAAATGAGCAATATTGGGATAAAGAAAATGTCCACCTAGATACTATCAATCTAGCTTACTATGATGGATCAGATCAGGAGTCGCTAGAGCGTAACTTCACTAGTGGAGCTTATAGTTATGCCCGTCTTTACCCTACCAGCTCCAACTATTCTAAGGTTGCAGAAGAATACAAGGACAATATCTATTACACACAATCAGGCTCTGGGATTGCTGGTCTGGGTGTGAATATTGATCGCCAAAGTTACAACTATACTTCTAAAACTACAGATTCAGAGAAAGTAGCTACTAAGAAGGCATTGCTTAACAAAGATTTCCGTCAAGCCTTGAATTTTGCTCTTGATCGCTCAGCTTACTCAGCTCAAATCAATGGTAAAGATGGAGCAGCTTTAGCAGTTCGTAATTTATTTGTAAAACCAGACTTTGTTTCAGCTGGTGAGAAGACCTTTGGTGATTTAGTCGCTGTTCAACTTCCTGCTTATGGTGATGAGTGGAAAGGTGTGAATTTAGCTGATGGGCAGGATGGTTTATTCAATGCTGACAAGGCCAAGGCAGAGTTTGCGAAAGCTAAGAAAGCTTTAGAAGCAGACGGCGTTCAGTTTCCTATTCATCTGGACGTTCCAGTAGACCAAGCATCAAAAAACTACATATCTCGTATTCAGTCCTTTAAACAATCTGTAGAAACAGTTCTTGGTGTTGAAAATGTCGTTGTTGATATTCAACAAATGACAAGTGATGAATTCCTTAATATTACTTACTATGCTGCCAATGCTTCATCTGAGGATTGGGATGTATCAGGAGGAGTTTCATGGGGTCCAGACTATCAAGACCCATCTACTTACCTGGATATTTTAAAAACAACTAGCAGTGAAACTACAAAAACATATTTAGGATTTGATAATCCAAATAGCCCTTCAGTAGTTCAAGTTGGTTTGAAAGAATACGATAAATTAGTTGATGAAGCTGCCAGAGAGACAAGCGACTTGAATGTCCGTTATGAAAAATATGCAGCGGTTCAAGCATGGTTGACAGATAGTTCACTCTTTATTCCTGCTATGGCTTCTTCTGGTGCAGCACCAGTGCTTTCACGAATTGTTCCATTTACTGGAGCTTCTGCGCAAACAGGCTCTAAGGGGTCAGATGTTTACTTCAAATATTTGAAATTACAAGATAAAGTGGTGACTAAGGAAGAGTATGAAAAAGCTCGTGAAAAATGGTTGAAAGAAAAAGCTGAATCAAATGAGAAAGCTCAAAAAGAATTGGCAAGTCATGTGAAGTAAATAATTTCTAATAGAACTTTCTCTCCATGAGGAGAAGGTTCTTTTGGGATTTTTAAAGGAAATAATATGAAAAAATATATTTTTATGCGTGTTTTGCGGTCATTGGTTTCGATTTTCTTAGTAACGACTTTGACCTACACGATTATCTATACCTTGGTTCCTCGAAAATTGATTTTCAAGCAGGATCCTAACTATAATAAAATTGCGACAACGGCTGATAAACGTGATAACTATGAAAATACTGTGTTTGAGCGTATGGGCTACATTGAGTATTACGATACTAAAGAGTTGCAAGAAAAGGCAAGTAGCATGGATTCTTCTGTAACAGTAGAAGCAAATGCGACCAATAAAGCTATTTATGAAAAGTACATCAATCAATTAGGTCATGGTTGGACTTTGGGAGAATTTACTGAAAGTGGTCAATTCTATGCTAGTCGTGAAATTCCAATTTTTGAACGTGTTTTTCACTTCTATGCTAACTTGATTGACATTGACCATACAAATAAAATCCAAGACCCTGAAAATCCAGACTTGAAACGCTACCTTCGTTTTGAAAATGATCCAGCTATCGGATGGTCATTGGTCGGTTCAGGAACTAAACATAAATATCTCTTGTACTTTAACAGTCAGTTCCCATTTGTTCATCAAAACTTTGTGAACTTGAATTTAGGTGACTCTTACCCAACCTATGCTAATACACCAGTTCTTCAGGTTATTACTCAAGGTCAAGGACAAACCAAAACTGCCCAAGTTCAGTTCCCAACAGGTAAGAAAACGTCTTCTGTAAATATTTACTCAAGAACCTACAAGTCACCTAGTCAGGCTGACTCTCGTGAAGTAGCTAGCTATGGGAAAGATGATCCTTATACAGCGACTGAAAGTAATTACCAATATCCATCTATGATTGTCAGCTCTGCTATTACTGGTTTGATTGGTTTGGTCCTTGCCTATGCTCTTGCCGTGCCACTTGGTTCAGCCATGGCTCGTTTCAAGAACACTTGGATTGATAGCCTCTCAACAGGGACTTTGACCTTCTTGCTTGCTCTTCCAACGATTGCCTTGGTTTACATCGTTCGATTGATTGGATCATCTATTGCCCTTCCAGATTCATTCCCTATCTTGGGAGCTGGAGATTGGCGTTCTTACGTTTTACCAGCAGTCATCCTTGGTTTGTTGGGTGCTCCTGTTACAGCCATTTGGATTCGTCGTTACATGATTGACTTGCAATCTCAAGACTTTGTTCGTTTCGCTCGTGCAAAAGGTTTGTCTGAAAAAGAAATTTCAAACAAACACATCTTTAAAAATGCCATGGTTCCGCTGGTTTCAGGAATTCCTGGTGCCATTATTGGGGTTATCGGTGGTGCAACCCTTACTGAAACAGTCTTCGCCTTCCCAGGTATGGGTAAAATGTTGATTGACTCTGTAAAAGCATCTAATAACTCTATGGTCGTTGGTCTTGTCTTCATCTTTACATGTATTTCTATCTTCTCACGTCTTTTGGGAGATATTTGGATGACTATTATTGACCCACGTATTAAATTGACTGAGAAAGGAGGCAAATAATGTCTACAATCGATAAAGAAAAATTTCAGTTTATAAAACGTGACGATTTTGCCTCTGAAACTATTGATGCGCCAGCATATTCTTACTGGAAATCAGTGTTTAGACAATTTATGAAGAAAAAATCAACTGTAGTCATGTTGGGAATCTTGGTAGCCATCATTTTGATGAGTTTCATCTACCCAATGTTTTCTAAGTTTGATTTCAATGATGTCAGCAAGGTAAACGACTTTAGTGCTCGTTATATCAAGCCAAATGCTGAGCATTGGTTCGGTACAGACAGTAACGGTAAATCACTCTTTGACGGTGTCTGGTTTGGAGCTCGTAACTCTATCCTTATTTCTGTGATTGCGACAGTGATTAACTTGGTTATCGGTGTTTTTGTCGGTGGTATTTGGGGAATTTCAAAATCAGTTGACCGTGTCATGATGGAAGTTTATAACGTCATCTCAAACATCCCATCTCTTTTGATTGTCATTGTCTTGACTTACTCAATCGGAGCTGGATTCTGGAATCTGATTTTTGCTATGAGTGTGACGACATGGATTGGGATTGCCTTCATGATCCGTGTGCAAATCTTGCGTTACCGTGATTTGGAATACAACTTGGCGTCACGTACTTTGGGAACACCAACCTTGAAGATTGTTGCCAAAAACATTATGCCACAATTGGTATCTGTTATTGTGACAACGATGACTCAAATGCTTCCAAGCTTTATCTCATACGAAGCCTTCTTGTCTTTCTTCGGTCTAGGATTACCGATTACCGTGCCAAGTTTGGGTCGTTTGATTTCGGATTATTCACAAAACGTAACAACCAATGCTTACTTGTTCTGGATTCCATTGACAACCCTTGTTTTGGTATCCTTGTCCCTTTTCGTAGTTGGTCAAAACTTAGCGGATGCTAGTGATCCACGTACACATAGATAGGAGTAGAAATGACAAAAGAAAAAAATGTAATTTTGACTGCTCGCGATATTGTCGTGGAATTTGACGTTCGTGACAAAGTATTGACAGCCATTCGCGGCGTTTCCCTTGAACTAGTTGAAGGAGAAGTATTAGCCTTGGTAGGTGAGTCAGGATCAGGAAAATCTGTTTTGACAAAGACCTTCACAGGTATGCTCGAAGAAAATGGTCGCATTGCCCAAGGTAGTATTGACTACCGTGGTCAGGATTTGACAAATCTATCTTCTCACAAGGATTGGGAACAAATTCGTGGTGCTAAGATTGCGACTATCTTCCAGGATCCAATGACTAGTTTGGACCCCATTAAAACAATTGGTAGCCAGATTACAGAAGTTATTGTAAAACACCAAGGAAAAACAGCCAAGGAAGCAAAAGAATTGGCCATTGACTACATGAATAAAGTTGGAATCCCAGACGCAGATAGACGTTTTGATGAATACCCATTCCAATATTCTGGAGGAATGCGTCAACGTATCGTTATTGCGATTGCCCTTGCCTGCCGACCTGATGTCTTGATCTGTGATGAGCCAACAACTGCCTTGGATGTAACCATTCAAGCTCAGATTATTGATTTGCTAAAATCTTTACAAAACGAGTATCATTTCACAACAATCTTTATCACTCACGACCTTGGTGTGGTAGCAAGTATTGCGGATAAGGTAGCGGTTATGTATGCAGGAGAAATCGTTGAGTATGGAACTGTTGAGGAAGTCTTCTATGACGCTTGCCATCCATATACATGGAGTCTCTTGTCTAGCTTGCCTCAGCTTGCTGATGATAAAGGGGATCTTTACTCAATCCCAGGAACACCTCCGTCACTTTATACTGACTTGAAAGGGGATGCCTTTGCCTTGCGTTCTGACTATGCAATGCAGATTGACTTCGAACAAAAAGCTCCTCAATTCTCAGTATCAGAGACACATTGGGCTAAAACTTGGCTACTTCATGAGGATGCTCCAAAAGTAGAAAAACCAGCTGTGATTGCAAATCTCCATGATAAGATCCGTGAAAAAATGGGATTTGCCCATCTGGCTGACTAGGAGGAAGGAAATGTCTGAAAAATTAGTAGAAATTAAAGATTTAGAAATTTCCTTCGGTGAAGGAAGTAAGAAGTTTGTCGCGGTTAAAAATGCTAACTTCTTTATCAACAAGGGAGAAACGTTCTCGCTTGTTGGTGAGTCAGGTAGTGGGAAAACAACTATTGGTCGTGCTATCATCGGTCTAAATGATACAAGTAATGGAGATATCATTTTTGAGGGTCAAAAGATTAATGGTAAGAAATCGCGTGAACAAGCTGCGGAATTGATTCGTCGAATCCAGATGATTTTCCAAGACCCTGCCGCAAGTTTGAATGAACGTGCGACTGTTGATTATATTATTTCTGAAGGTCTTTACAATCACCGTTTATTTAAGGATGAAGAAGAACGTAAAGAGAAAGTTCAAAATATTATCCGTGAAGTAGGTCTTCTTGCTGAGCATTTGACTCGTTACCCTCATGAGTTTTCAGGTGGTCAACGTCAACGTATCGGTATTGCCCGTGCCTTGGTCATGCAACCAGACTTTGTTATTGCGGATGAACCAATTTCAGCCTTGGACGTTTCTGTGCGTGCCCAAGTCTTGAACTTGCTCAAAAAATTCCAAAAAGAACTTGGCTTGACCTATCTCTTTATCGCCCATGACTTGTCGGTTGTTCGTTTTATTTCAGATCGTATCGCAGTTATTTACAAGGGTGTTATTGTAGAGGTTGCAGAGACAGAAGAATTGTTTAACAATCCAATTCACCCATATACTCAAGCCTTGCTTTCAGCGGTACCAATTCCAGACCCAATCTTGGAACGTAAGAAGGTCTTGAAGGTTTACGACCCAAGTCAACACGACTATGAGACTGATAAACCATCCATGGTTGAAATCCGTCCAGGTCACTATGTTTGGGCGAACCAAGCCGAATTGGCACGTTATCAAAAAGGACTAAACTAGTAATGGTTTTATAATTTCCATGTCAACTTTTATGGAAATTATGGCTCTTTGTCAACTGTAGTGGGTTGAAGTCAGCTAAGCTCGAGAAAGGACAAATTTCGTCCTTTCTTTTTTGATGTTCAGAGCGATAAAAATCCGTTTTTTGAAGTTTTCAAAGTTCCGAAATCCAAAGGCATTTCGTTTGATAAGCTTAATGAGATTATTAGTGGCTTCCAATTTTGCGTTAGAATAGTGTAGTTGAAGGGCATTGACAATCTTTTCTTTATCCTTTAGAAAGGTTTTAAAGACAGTCTGAAAAAGAGGATGAACCTGCTTTAGATTGTCCTCAATAAGTTCGAAAAATTTGTCTGGCTCCTTGTTCTGGAAGTGAAAAAGTAAGAGCTGATAGAGATTGTAGTGGTGTTTCAAGTCTTCTGAATAGCTCAAAAGCTTGTTAAGAATCTCTTTATTGGTTAAGTGCATACGAAAAGTAGGGCGATAAAAACGTTTATCGCTGAGTTTACGACTATCCTGTTGAATGAGTTTCCAGTAGCGTTTAATAGCCTTGTATTCATGGGATTTTCGTTCAAACTGATTCATAATTTGGACACGGACACGACTCATAGCACGGCTAAGATGTTGCACAATGTGAAAGCGATCCAGAACGATTTTAGCGTTTGGAAAAAGTCGCCTAGCTAAGTCATAATAAGGACTAAACATATCCATAGTAATAATTTTCACTCGACATCGGACGACCCTATCATATTTAAGAAAGTGATCTCGAATGACGGCTTGTGTTCTACCCTCAAGAACAGTGATGATATTGAGCTTATCAAAGTCCTGAGCAATGAAACTCATCTCCATCTCCCGATTGAAACAGTCACTCCCCGGACTGTTTCAACGTCCCAAGACATAATCTCAGGCAGATTTCTAACATTACACTCAAAGTGGAAGTCATTGAGCTTTCGAATGACAGTTGAAGTTGAAATGGCCAGCTGATGGGCAATATCGGTCATAGAAGTCTTTTCAATCAACTTTTGCGCAATTTTTTGGTTGATAATACGAGGGATTTGGTCATTTTTCTTGACGATAGAAGTTTCAGCGACCATCATTTTAGAACAATAATAGCACTTGAAACGACGCTTTCTAAGGAGAATTCTAGTAGGCATACCAGTCGTTTCAAGATAAGGAATTTTAGAAGGTTTTTGAAAGTCATATTTCTTCATTTGACTTCCGCACTCAGGGCAAGATGGGGCGTCGTAGTCCAGTTTGGCGATGATTTCCTTGTGTGTATCCTTATTGATGATGTCTAGAATCTGGATATTAGGGTCTTTGATATCGAGTAGTTTTGTGATAAAATGTAATTGTTCCATATGATTCTTTCTAATGAGTTATTTTGTCGCTTTTCATTATAGATGATATGGGACTTTTTTTCTACACAAAATAGGCTCCATAATATCTATAGGGGGTACCCACTACAAATATTATAGAGCCGAAAAAGGCTGAGATCTGGTGTCTCAGTCTTTTATTTCTTGCGCTTTGCAAAATCTACAAATCTAAATTTCTCTAACTTATGGCGACTTTCGGTAAACTGAAATTGGCGTCCGTCTTGGAGATAGACTTTTGATTTAATCGAAACGACATAAGGGTCTTTGCCAATGTCCATGAGAATCTTGTCTCGGTCGCTTGAGTGGTCAATGGTGATTTCCTTCTGAGCATAATCAATAAGGAGTTTGAGGCCATTTTCTATATAAGAATAGATAGACTGCTCAGCAATTTGGCGAGTGAGATTTGGGATGAGTTCCATATCCAGATAGTCTGTATCCAGAACGGATACCAGATCATCCACCACACGCTGGCGGACCACCTTCCAAACCATCCGAAACTCTGGGAAACCGGTTATCAGTGAGGATTTTTTATCAATAATAATCTTGTCCAGACTGACCACGTTGGTTTTAGAGCGCAGTCCAAGTTCTTTAACTAGTTCTTGGTAGCTGGTTAGGTTGGATACAGGGAAATTGACGGTTTCTTCTTTGACGACTTGAGAACCTTGCCCTCTTATCTTTTTGATCAATCCTTCCTCTTGGAGGAGAGACAGGGCCTTTCGGACGGTATCACGACTCACTTGATATTGCTCCATAAGGTCGTGCTCGCTAGGAAGGAAATCTCCGACAGCGTAAGTCTCGTTTTGAATGGTTTCTTGGATTTGCTTAAATAATTGTTGGTATTTCTTCAGTTTGCCTGCTTAAATAGGTTTTTAGTCTAGTTCAATGAACACCTGTATCTATTTTACCATACAAGTGCTAGAAAAATGACAAAAAATCCTCTTTTTACATCAAACAAGTTGCAGACAAGTTTGGTATCGTTTACAATATTCTTATCAAATCAAACTTGCTTTGACAAGTATAAGGAGAATCAAATGGGAAAATTTGAACAAGAAGCCAAGGATCTGCTTCAGGCAATTGGAGGCAAGGAAAATGTGACTGCCGTAACCCACTGTGCGACACGGATGCGGTTTGTTTTAGGAGATGATAAGAAGGCTAATGTTAAGGCTATCGAGTCAATTCCAGCTGTTAAAGGAACCTTTACAAATGCAGGTCAATTTCAGGTAATCATTGGAAATGACGTGCCAATCTTTTATAATGATTTTACAGCTGTTTCGGGTATTGAGGGTGTTTCCAAAGAAGCAGCCAAGTCTGTAGCTAAGAGTAATCAAAATGTGGTCCAACGTGTCATGACCACTCTGGCGGAAATCTTTACTCCGATTATTCCAGCCTTGATTGTTGGTGGATTGATCCTCGGTTTCCGTAATGTCTTGGAAGGTGTGCATTGGTCTATGTTGGATGGCAAGACCATCACAGAAACTTCTCAGTTTTGGGCAGGGGTTAATCACTTCCTCTGGTTGCCGGGTGAAGCTATCTTCCAGTTCTTACCAGTGGGGATTACCTGGTCTGTTTCTCGTAAGATGGGAACCAGCCAAATCTTGGGAATTGTTCTCGGAATCTGTTTGGTATCGCCTCAGTTGCTCAATGCCTATGCGGTTGCTTCAACGCCAGCAGCTGATATTGCGGCAAACTGGGTTTGGAATTTTGGCTATTTTACTGTTAATCGTATCGGTTACCAAGCCCAAGTTATCCCAGCCTTGCTTGCAGGTTTGAGTCTGTCTTATCTTGAAATTTTCTGGCGCAAGCATATCCCAGAAGTGATTTCTATGATTTTTGTACCTTTCTTGTCATTGATTCCAGCCTTGATTTTAGCTCATACTGTTTTGGGACCAATCGGTTGGACAATTGGACAAGGACTTTCATCAGTTGTCTTGGCAGGTTTAACTGGTCCAGTTAAATGGCTCTTCGGTGCAATTTTTGGTGCCCTCTACGCTCCATTTGTCATCACAGGTCTGCACCATATGACCAATGCCATTGATACACAATTGATTGCGGATGCTGGTGGCACTGCCCTATGGCCAATGATTGCTCTTTCTAATATTGCTCAAGGCTCAGCCGTGTTTGCCTATTATTTCATGCACCGTCATGATGAGCGTGAGGCTCAGGTTTCACTTCCTGCCACTATTTCAGCCTATCTCGGTGTTACAGAACCAGCCCTCTTTGGGGTCAATGTCAAATACATCTATCCATTTGTAGCTGGAATGACTGGTTCAGCTCTTGCAGGCATGTTATCCGTTACTTTTAATGTAACTGCGGCTTCTATTGGTATCGGTGGTTTGCCAGGTATCCTCTCTATTCAACCTCAATACATGTTGCCATTTGCAGGAACTATGCTAGTCGCTATTCTTGTTCCAATGCTCTTGACTTTCTTCTTCCGTAAGGCTGGTCTCTTTACAAAAACAGAGGACGATACGGACTTGCAGGCAGAATTCGTTGCTCAAGAAGAAGCAGAATTTGTGAGTCATGAACCAGTAGAACTTACTCCAGTAGAAATTGTTAGCCCGCTGACTGGCCAAGTGAAAGAACTAAGTCAAGCAACGGATCCAGTCTTTGCTTCAGGTGTCATGGGGCAAGGTCTGGTCATTGAACCAAGCCAAGGTGAGTTGACTTCTCCAGTCAATGGGACAGTGACGGTTCTTTTTCCTACCAAGCATGCCATTGGTATTGTCTCTGACGAGGGGGTGGAATTGCTCATCCACATCGGTATGGATACAGTAGGTCTTGATGGCAAAGGATTTGAAAGTCTTGTAGCCCAAGGAGACCATGTCACAGTTGGTCAGCAACTGATTCGTTTTGATATGGATGTCATTAAGGCTGCAGGTCTGGTGACAGAAACTCCTGTTATCATCACCAACCAAGATGCTTATACAGCGACTATTCCCGGAACTTATCCGACAACGATCCAAGCTGGAGCATCTCTCATGGTCGCTACACGAATCTAATACTCTTCGAAAATCTCTTCAAACTACGTCAGCTCTATCTGCAACCTCAAAATAGTGTTTTGAGCAACCTGTGGCTAGCTTCCTAGTTTGTTCTTTGATTTTCATTGAGTATAATTGAAATAGCACAAATAGGGACGGAAGACTGCTTCCTCCCTTTTATCAGAAAAGGAGAAACAGATGACACTTGATAAAGGAAAAGTAGTCTATCAAATCTATCCAAAATCTTACAAAGACACCACTGGCAATGGTATTGGGGACTTCCGTGGAATTATTGAAAAAATTCCCTATTTAGCCAAACTAGGTGTGGATATGGTCTGGCTCAATCCATTCTATCCAAGCCCTCAACGGGATAATGGTTACGATATTTCAGATTATATGGCAGTAGATCCTCTTTTTGGTGATATGGCTGATTTTGAGGAAATGGTGCGTGTCGGTCAAGAGCACAAGATTGACTTTATGCTGGACATGGTACTCAATCATTGTTCGACAGAGCATGAATGGTTTCAGAAAGCCTTAGCTGGGGACAAGTATTATCAAGACTTTTTCTTCATCCAAGACCAACCAACAGATTGGCAGTCTAAGTTTGGTGGCTCTGCATGGGCGCCCTTTGGGAATACAGGGAAATACTACCTTCATCTTTTTGATGAGACCCAGGCTGACCTTAACTGGCGCAATCCCAATGTCCGTAAGGAGCTTTTCAAGGTAGTTAATTTCTGGCGTGACAAGGGTGTCAAAGGTTTCCGATTTGATGTAATCAATTTGATTGGCAAGGATGAAGTCTTAGTGGATTGTCCTGAAAATGAAGGAAAGCCAGCTTATACAGACAAACCTATCGTTCATGACTATTTGCGTATGATGAATCAAGCCACTTTTGGAGCAGACGATAGCTTTATGACAGTTGGGGAAATGTCTTCTACCACCATGGACAACTGTGTCCTCTATTCGTCGCCTGATCGTCAGGAATTATCCATGACCTTTAATTTTCATCACCTCAAGGTGGACTATAAGGATGGACAAAAGTGGACCTTGGCTCCCTTTGATTTTGAAGAGTTGAAGAGTCTTTACCATAGTTGGGGTAAGGAAATGAGTGATAAAGACGGTTGGAGTGCTCTCTTCTGGAACAATCACGACCAACCACGCGCTTTAAACCGTTTTGTTGATATTCAAAACTTCCGCAAGGAAGGAGCCACTATGCTAGCAGCCAGCATTCACCTGTCACGTGGGACACCTTATATCTATATGGGCGAGGAAATCGGGATGATTGACCCAGACTATGATTCTATTGCTGATTATGTGGATGTCGAATCGCTCAATGCCTATCAGATGCTCTTAGAGGAAGGGAAGAGTCAGGAAAAAGCCTTCCAGATTATTCAAGCTAAGTCGCGTGATAATTCACGCATTCCCATGCAGTGGGATACTTCTGAAAATGCAGGATTTTCAACAGGCACTCCATGGTTGAAAGCTGGTAAATCCTATAAATACATCAATGTAGAAAATGAAATCCAGGGTCCGATTTTCACCTTCTATCAAGACTTGATTCGACTGCGTAAGGAAATGCCAATCATTTCAGAAGGAAATTACAAACCAGCCTTTGAAGATAGCAAACAAGTCTATGCTTTTGAACGCCAGTTTGAGGATCAAAAGTTACTAGTGCTCAATAACTTTTATGCCAAAGAAGTGGAAATCGACTTGCCAGCAGTCTACCAAAATGGACAAATTTTGATTTCAAACTATGAAGACGCAGAAGTGTCTGAGAAAATTCTACTCAAACCCTATCAAACACTGGCTATTTATGTAAATTAATACTCTTCGAAAATCTCTTCAAACCGTGTCAGTTTTATCTGCAACCTCAAAGCGGTGCTTTGAGCAACCTGTGGCTAGCTTCCTAGTTTGCTCTTTGATTTTCATTGAGTATAAACTTAGCAAGAAGACCTCTTTTTCAGAAAAGCAGGGTTCTTTTTGATGTCTATTCCATCCTTGAAAGTGTAGAACAAACTGTCAATCGAAAGTGATTATGTCCCAAAAAAAATGGTGAGATTGAGGGCAATTATTTTGCTTTCATTTGACAAGAGGAACCCTTGAAGCAGTTTTGTCAGCTAAACCAAGGCTAATCTTAGCCTTGGCTTGTCAGCCTAACAGCATCAAGCCTCTTATCAAATGAAATAGAGGGCTAGCTATCAGCTAGTTAAAACATCTAATTTTTAGGAGGGCTGGGTGGCTAACTTCATTATAGAACTTTCATTAGTTAGCAAAAAGGCTTGTTGTCTATAATTGTCTGCATTAGTCTAGATTTTATTTATAGAAAATGTTATAATAGACTGTATTTAAAAAATTTTAAGGAGAAATGACAGAATGTCTGTATCATTTGAAAACAAAGAAACAAACCGTGGTGTCTTGACTTTCACTATCTCTCAAGACCAAATCAAACCAGAATTGGATCGTGTCTTCAACTCAGTTAAGAAATCTCTTAATGTTCCAGGTTTCCGTAAAGGTCACCTTCCACGTCCTATCTTCGACAAAAAATTTGGTGAAGAGTCACTTTACCAAGATGTTATGAACGCTCTTTTGCCAAATGCTTATGAAGCAGCTGTAAAAGAAGCTGGTCTTGAAGTCGTTGCTCAACCAAAAATTGATGTAACTTCAATGGAAAAAGGTCAAGACTGGGTTATCACAGCTGAAGTCGTGACAAAACCTGAAGTTAAATTGGGTGACTACAAAAACCTTGAAGTATCAGTTGATCTAGAAAAAGAAGTAACTGACGCTGACGTTGAAGAGCGTATTGAACGCGAACGCAACAACTTGGCTGAATTGGTTATCAAAGAAGCTGCTGCTGAAAACGGCGATACTGTTGTTATTGACTTCGTTGGTTCTATCGATGGTGTTGAATTTGATGGCGGAAAAGGTGAAAACTTCTCACTTGGACTTGGTTCAGGTCAATTCATCCCTGGTTTTGAAGACCAATTGGTAGGTCACTCAGCTGGCGAAACTGTTGATGTAGTTGTAACATTCCCAGAAGACTACCAAGCAGAAGACCTTGCAGGTAAAGAAGCTAAATTCGTAACAACTATCCACGAAGTAAAAGCTAAAGAAGTTCCAGCTCTTGATGATGAGCTTGCAAAAGACATTGACGAAGAAGTTGAAACACTTGCTGAATTGAAAGAAAAATACCGCAACGAATTGGCTGCTGCTAAAGAAGAAGCTTACAAAGATGCAGTTGAAGGTGCAGCAATTGATAAAGCTGTAGAAAACGCTGAAATCGTAGAACTTCCAGAAGAAATGATCCACGAAGAAGTTCACCGCTCAGTAAACGAATTCCTTGGAAACTTGCAACGTCAAGGTATCAACCCTGACATGTACTTCCAAATCACTGGAACTACTCAAGAAGACCTTCACAAACAATACGAGGGAGAAGCTGAGTCACGTACTAAGACTAACCTTGTTATCGAAGCAGTTGCCAAAGCTGAAGGGTTTGACGCTTCAGAAGAAGAAATCCAAAAAGAAGTTGAGCAATTGGCAGCAGATTACAACATGGAAGTTGCTCAAGTACAAAGCTTGCTTTCGGCTGATATGTTGAAACACGATATCACAATCAAAAAAGCTGTTGAGTTGATTACAAGCACAGCAACAGTTAAATAATATTAATAAACAAAAATCCCACCTGAATTGGTGGGTTTTCTTGTGCACTATTTTCCAAAAATCTCTTTGAGATCTGCATCTGTAATCCCAATCATGGCCGGGATGCTGTCCCAGTTTTCTTCGGTTAGGATGTAGGATTGTTCAGAGGTACTTGATGTGGCTGTTTCAGAGACAGCTGGTTGCTTTTCTTCAACATTCTCCAATAAATCACTGAAGCGTTCAATCAGATAGGTTTTTCGGGCAGTTCCGATATGTTGAGTAGCATAGTCGAAGGCCTGTAATTCGCCTAGTAAGATAAGCTTGCTTTTGGCGCGTGTAATGGCTGTATAGATGAGATTGCGCTCCAGCATACGCCTACTAGCACTGGTGATCGGTAGGATGACAACAGGGAACTCACTTCCCTGTGATTTATGGATGCTCATGGCATAGGCCAGGCGAATCTTGTACCATTCGTTACGTGGGTAAGAGACTTCATTGCCATCAAAATCAATAACAATCTCGTCTTGTTTCGACTCGGTGTATTTACCAGGAATCAGGTCTGTGATGGCTCCTAAATCTCCATTAAAGACATTGATTTCAGCATCGTTGACCAAGTGAATGACCTTATCTCCCTTACGATAGTGGCACTGGGGAGCTTCAAAACTGAGTTGGTCTTTTTGTGGTGGGTTCAGGAGGTCTTGCATGAGTTGGTTGATGGCATCAATCCCTGCCGTCCCTCGGTACATGGGAGCCAGAACTTGGATATCACGGGCAGGAATGCCACTTCTGAGGGCAGCGCCTAAGATTTTCTCAATCGTAGCAGGAATATGGCCACTAGCAATTTCAAAGTAGGAACGGTCAGCTTTTTTCTGGGTGAAATCGGCTGGCAAGATGCCCTGTCGGATTTGACTAGCTAGGGTGACGATGGTTGATTCTTCGCTTTGCCGATAAATTTTTTCCAAGCGAGTCTGAGGAATTAAAGGAATATGAAGGAGGTCAGCTAGAACTTGTCCAGGGCTGACAGACGGTAGCTGATCGCTATCTCCCACGATGAGAATCTTACTGTTAGAAGAGATGTTGGAGAAGAGTTGATTGGCCAGCCAAGTATCCACCATGGAAAATTCATCCACGATAATAAAGTCAGCATCCAGATAATCTTCCAGATGACTAGTATCATCGTCACCTGTCATTCCCAAGTGGCGATGTATGGTCGCGCTAGGCAAACCTGTCAATTCATTCATGCGACGAGCAGCTCGACCAGTTGGAGCAGCAAGAAGAATGGGCAGATTGCTTTTCTTCCTGAAGTCAAGTCCTTCTAAAAGGGCATAAACAGCGATGATTCCATTGATAACAGTTGTCTTACCAGTACCAGGCCCACCTGTCAGGATAAAGACCTTGTTCTGGATAGCGTCACAAATAGCTTGTTTTTGAATGTTATCATACTCAATCCCCAGTTCTTGCTCGACAGTAGTGATATGCTTTTGAATAGTTTCTAAATCTTGTCTCTTCTGTTCTCCTTTTTCAAGGATACGAATCAAGTGACTGCGGATACCTTCCTCAGCGAAAAAGAGGCTGTTGTCAAAGATCTTGGTATCAATCTGCTGAACCTTGTCTTCTTCGATCAGGTAGGAGAGCTCTTGGGCAACTTGGCTGGGGTCTAGTTCCACGGGACGGGAAGACTCAAGGAGAGTAAGGGTTTGTTCCAGCAAATCCCGTGCTTCAACATAGGTGTCCCCTGTTTCCATACAGGCCTGAAAAAGACTGTGAACTAGACCGGCGCGGAAGCGTTCAGGAGCCTGACTTTCGATGCCTAGTTCCTCAGCTAGTTGGTCAGCAATGGTAAAGCCCAAACCCTTGATATCCTCAACTAGCTGGTAGGGATAATTTTCAACCACATCAAGGGTTTCTTCCTTGTAAAAGTCTTGAATCTGAAAGGCTAGTTTGTTGGGAATGCCGTAGTTGGCTAGTTTGGCCAAAACCATCTCCGTTCCGTAGTTGAGACGGAGAGTGGAGACGAAAGCCTCGCGATTTTTGGCAGAGAGCCCTGCGATGCCTTCTAACTTTTCTGGGTGTTGCAAAATTTCGTCAATGGTATTGTCGCCATAGGTGTCCACTATTTTCTGAGCTGTCTTGAGACCAATTCCCTTGAAATGGCTACTTGAAAAGTACTTGACCAAGCCCTTGCTAGTTGGTTTTGCACGTTCATAACGGTTGATTTGCAGTTGTTCCCCATACTTGGAGTGCTGGACAATTTGCCCCCAAAAAGTGTAGTCTTCGCCCCCAATCACATCAGCCATGGTGCCGGTGACAATAATTTCAAAATCATCAAAATCCTCTGCGTCTGTATCGTCGATTTCTAGGAGGAGGATACGATAAAAATTACTGGGATTTTCAAAAATAATCCGTTCAATGGTTCCTGAAAAATAAACTTCCATAAGATTCCTTTGCATAAATAGGTGAGAGTTAACTTTGTATCTATTTTATACTCAATGAAAATCTCTTCAAACCACGTCAGCTTCGCCTTGCCGTATATATGTTACTGACTTCGTCAGTTCTATCTACAACCTCAAAGCNNATTTTCATTGAGTATAACTTTGTTTCTATCTTAATCAAACTGGATAGTGAATAATCATATTCTCACGATAGAAGAAGAGGCTGAGATTGCTGACTCTCGGCCTCTTCGATTTCTTAAAATGTTCCGATACGGGTGATTGGCCAGAAGCGGAATTTAGCTTCCCCTGTGATATCTTTTGCTTTGAAGGTACCTACGTGGCGGCTGTCGCTCGAAACCAAGCGGTCATCTCCGAGGAGAAGGTATTCTCCTTCTGGAACAGTAAAGCTAAAGTTGGTGTTGTAGTTGACATCAACTGTGAAGGCTTGGGCTTTTTGAGCGATACTTCTAAAGAAAGTTCCTTTATTTCCTTCAAAGCCCTTGCCTGAGTAAGTGCTTTGGAGTTTGTCATCCTTGAAGCGTTTGATATAGTCTGCTAGATAAGGCTCGTCCGTTTCTTTGTCATTGATGTAGAGTTTATCATTTTCGTAACGAATGGTGTCGCCAGGCATTCCAATCACGCGCTTGACGATGTCCTTATTGCCATCTTCCTCATGGGCCACCACGATATCAAAACGGTCAATAGGAAGGTGTTTTACAACGAAGAGAATTTCGCCATCCGCTAGGGTCGGATCCATGGAATGTCCTTCTACGCGAACATTGCTCCAAAAAAAGATACGACTTAAAGCTAGTAATGACAGAATTAGGAGGAACAATCCCCACTCTTTTAAGAAATTTTTAAATGAATTCATAACTTACCTTTCTAAGCGTTTTTTCGCTTTTTCAGTGTTTTTAAAGTGCAATTTGGCGCAGAAGCTGAGTCCCTGCATACCATAGGCTTGCAAAATCTGGCTAGCCACCTTGTCAGAAGCTGTTCCAGCTCCACTTGGGAGCTGATAACCCAGTTCTCGTCCCAGATTTTCAAGATTTTCCAGAAAGAGATCACGCGCAATGACAGAAGAAACTGCGACAGCCAAGTATTTGCCCTCAGCCTTTTCTTCTAAGCTGATAGGATTGCTGAAACGATTGGCCTCTTGTGCCAAGTACTTGTCATAATTTTTAGCACTGGTAAAGGCATCAATCACAATTTTCTCAGGCTGAACACCTTTTTGAAGGAGGAGATAGATAGCCTGATTATGGAGGGCAACCTTAACCGAAACAGCATTGTAGCGGTCTCCGATGACCTCGTTGTACTTGCTGGGTGAGAGAAGGAGTGCCTGGTGCTGAATTTTTTCCTTGAGAATAGGAGCAATCTGACGGATCTTTTGGTCGGTCAGAGTCTTAGAATCCCCCACACCGAGTTTTCGTAAAAAGTCGTGCTGGTCAGGTGTGACAAAGGCAGCCACAACTGCAAGCCCACCAAAGTAGGAACCATTTCCCACCTCATCTGTCCCAATTAAAGGAAGATTTTGTCCGCTGGTTTGCTCTACAGCTTGATAGCCAAAGAAACTGGCGTATTTTTCAGCCCCTTCACCCTGAAGCAAGATTTTTCCAGAAGTATAGATAGAAACCGTTGCTTGAGGTAGTTTCAAAAAGTAGCGGATATAGGGATTCTTGCTAGGAGCCAGACTGGTTTGATAGTGTTCAAGAAAAGCCTGAATATCCTTTTCGCTTGGTGTGAGTGTGATACTTGCCATAGTTTCTATTGTACCACAAAAGCAGTAAAATTTGTAAAAACTGACAAAATTAGCGAATTTTGGTATAATATCGTGAGGTGAATTTTATGGCAAATCTAAATCGATTCAAATTTACATTCGGGAAAAAATCGTTAACCTTGACAAGCGAACATGATAACCTTTTTATGGAGGAAATCGCTAAGGTTGCGACAGAAAAATACCAAGCAATTAAAGAACAAATGCCTAGCGCAGATGATGAAACAATCGCTCTTTTGTTGGCAGTCAACTGTTTATCAACTCAGCTCAGCCGTGAGATTGAATTTGACGATAAGGAGCAAGAGCTAGAAGAACTCCGTCACAAGCTTGTGACTTGTAAGCAAGAACAGAGCAAGATTGAGGATTCCTTATGATTTCATTCCTTCTTCTATTGGTCTTGGTTTGGGGATTTTATATCGGCTATCGGAGAGGCCTGCTCTTACAGGTTTATTACCTGATTTCAGCCATGGCATCGGCTTTTATGGCTGGCCAGTTTTATAAGGGGCTTGGAGAGCAATTCCATTTATTGCTCCCTTATGCAAATTCGCAGGAAGGTCAGGGGACTTTCTTTTTCCCATCGGATCAACTCTTTCAGCTGGATAAGGTCTTTTATGCAGGCATCGGCTACTTGCTTGTATTTGGGATTGTCTATAGCATTGGTCGTTTGCTTGGTCTTCTCTTACACTTGATTCCTAGCAAAAAACTGGGTGGTAAGTTGTTCCAAGTTTCAGCAGGTATCTTGTCCATGTTGGTGACCTTATTTGTCTTGCAAATGGCCTTGACAATCTTGGCGACCATCCCCATGGCAGTTATACAAAATCCTCTTGAAAAGAGTATCGTCGCAAAACACATCATCCAGAGCATACCGATAACAACCAGTTGGCTCAAACAAATCTGGGTGACAAATTTAATCGGATAAAAAGGGCAGGAGTTTTCCTAGCCCTTTGTTTACAGATTTGACTCGAATCTATCAGAATGTAAAAAGCTACCACACCTAGACATTCAAAGACAAGGAAATAAAGATGAATAAGAAAATATTAGAAACATTAGAGTTCGATAAGGTCAAGGCCTTGTTTGAGCCTCATTTGTTGACCGAGCAGGGCTTGAAGCAATTGAGACAACTGGCTCCGACTGCCAAAGCAGATAAAATCAAACAGGCTTTTGCTGAGATGAAGGAAATGCAGGCTCTTTTCGTCGAGCAACCGCATTTTACTATTCTCTCAACTAAGGAAATTACAGGAGTCTGCAAGAGGTTGGAGATGGGAGCGGATCTCAATATCGAGGAGTTCCTACTCTTGAAACGCGTGCTTCTTGCCAGCCGAGAACTTCAAAGTTTTTACGCCAATCTGGAAAATGTCAGCTTGGAAGAATTAGCCCTTTGGTTTGAGAAATTACATGATTTTCCGCAATTACAAGGAAATCTTCAGGCCTTTAATGATGCGGGTTTCATTGAAAATTTTGCCAGTGAAGAATTGGCGCGAATCCGTCGAAAAATACATGATAGCGAGAGTCAGGTACGCGATGTTTTACAAGACTTGCTCAAGCAAAAAGCGCAGATGTTGACAGAAGGAATTGTTGCTAGCAGAAATGGCCGTCAGGTTTTACCAGTCAAAAACACCTACCGCAATAAGATTGCAGGTGTCGTTCATGATATTTCTGCTAGTGGAAACACCGTCTATATCGAACCACGTGAGGTAGTCAAACTGAGCGAAGAAATTGCTAGTCTGCGAGCAGATGAGCGCTATGAAATGCTTCGCATTCTCCAAGAAATTTCTGAGCGTGTCCGCCCTCATGCGGCTGAGATTGCTAATGACGCTTGGATTATCGGTCATCTGGACTTGATTCGTGCCAAGGTTCGATTTATCCAAGAAAGGCAAGCAGTCGTTCCTCAGATATCAGAAAATCAAGAAATTCAACTGCTCCATGTCTGCCATCCTTTGGTCAAAAATGCCGTTGCAAATGATGTCCATTTTGGACAAGATTTAACAGCTATTGTCATTACAGGTCCCAATACAGGTGGGAAGACCATCATGCTTAAAACTCTGGGCTTGACACAGGTGATGGCCCAGTCCGGTCTGCCGATTTTAGCAGACAAGGGAAGTCGTGTTGGTATTTTTGAAGAAATTTTTGCTGATATTGGCGATGAGCAATCTATTGAGCAGAGCTTGTCTACCTTCTCTAGCCACATGACCAATATTGTGGATATTCTTGGCAAGGTCAACCAGCATTCGCTCTTGCTCTTAGATGAGTTGGGGGCTGGTACAGATCCCCAAGAGGGAGCCGCTCTTGCCATGGCTATTCTGGAGGACCTTCGCCTGCGTCAAGTCAAGACTATGGCGACGACCCACTATCCAGAACTCAAGGCCTACGGTATTGAGACAGCCTTTGTGCAAAATGCCAGCATGGAGTTTGATACTGCAACTCTACGCCCGACCTATTGCTTTATGCAAGGAGTTCCTGGTCGAAGCAATGCCTTTGAGATTGCCAAACGTCTAGGCCTATCTGAAGTTATCGTAGGGGATGCCAGTCAGCAGGTCGATCAGGACAATGATGTCAATCGTATCATTGAGCAACTGGAAGAGCAGACGCTGGAAAGCCGTAAACGCTTGGACAATATCCGTGAGGTGGAGCAAGAAAATCTCAAGATGAATCGTGCTCTTAAAAAACTTTACAACGAGCTCAATCGTGAAAAGGAAACTGAGCTTAACAAAGCGCGTGAACAAGCTGCTGAGATTGTGGACATGGCCCTCAGTGAGAGTGACCAGATTCTCAAAAATCTCCATAGTAAATCTCAACTTAAACCCCACGAAATCATTGAAGCCAAGGCCAAGCTGAAAAAATTGGCTCCTGAAAAAGTAGATCTATCTAAAAACAAGGTCCTTCAAAAGGCCAAGAAAAAACGAGCTCCCAAGGTGGGAGATGATATCGTGGTTCTCAGTTATGGACAGCGTGGTACCTTGACTAGTCAACTCAAGGATGGCCGTTGGGAAGCCCAAGTCGGTTTGATTAAGATGACCTTGGAAGAGAAAGAGTTTGGCCTTGTTCAAGCCCAGCAAGAAAAACCAGTCAAGAAGAAACAGGTCAATGTTGTGAAACGAACTTCTGGGCGAGGACCTCAAGCTAGACTGGACCTTCGAGGCAAGCGCTATGAAGAAGCCATGAATGAGCTAGATGCCTTTATAGACCAAGCTTTGCTTAATAATATGGCTCAAGTAGATATCATCCATGGTATCGGAACAGGTGTTATCCGTGAAGGTGTCACCAAATATCTACAAAGAAACAAACATGTCAAGAGTTTCGGCTATGCCCCACAAAATGCTGGAGGCAGTGGTGCGACTATTGTTACCTTTAAAGGATAAGAAAAGCCTGAGGAAATATGTGATTCCTCAAGCTTTTTGATTTCTAGCCTAGACATCTAAAGGTTGTCCAGTGTGATTGAGTTGTGTGACAGTGACGAAGAAGTCCTCTCTCATTCGAGTCAGAAGTTGATTTGGATAAATTTTTTCAAAGTTATCAAGACTAGCAAAGATATGCTTAGCTAGTTCTAGACCTCTGACATCATCTTGTCTGAGAAAATTATTAGCCCGTTCCATGGAAAGATTAATCATCTCTGTCATCTTGGTACTCAATAGAGGGAAGGCATTAATTACTTCCAGAGTCTTCATTGCTAAATTCTCAGCCTTATCATAGTAGCCATTGACAGAATAATGCTTGATAGCAGTTCTTAAGCAGGCAATGTAGTAGTCAGCAGTACGGATTGAATGGTATTCAGTCTGTTTTTTTAGAGTATCTAATAAGTGGTAGAGCCTGTAATCTAAAAATTCGATTGAAAAGTGAGGAAGGATAGATGAAAAGATATTCACCTCAATTTTATTCCAATCATCTAGTTCACTAAGATAGCTCTTGATATATTCTAGTTCTTGATAGTCTTTTGGAGTCAGAAAAGAATCACCAATAATATTCGCAATAGCAAATTTATTGACTACACGATTGGCAATCACATAGTGTTCAGCGATTCCAGGATTTTCCAGAGGCTGATTAATCAAGCTAAGGATCTTTTTAAATTCACGCTTATAGGCCAAATCAGCAACTTGAGCCTGTAATTTATGAAATTTAGTTGGAAACATCTGCGTTTTGAGACTATCAAAGGTCTCCTTATCAATTCCAATATTAGACAGAATCTCTTCAAATTTTTGAATGGTTATTCGAGATTTCCCTTGCTCAAACTGACGTAAAAAATGTGGAGTCACTGTAGTTCCAGCAGCTTCCTTCTGAGTAAACCCTCTCTCCTCACGGATGGCCTTATAAACTAATCCATAAACACTTTCATCTTGCATCCTAAATCTCCTCAAGTCCTTTTTTCCATTCTATCATAATTCTACCAATTTTTAAGGTAATTGTTCAATAAAGGTAAATATAGATACGCTTTTCGTAAATAAGGTAAATAGCATGCTATACTGTAACCGTAAACAATAAAATTTTAAAGGAGATTTTTGATGATGAAGTCAAAAACAGTTTTAGTAATTAGCCTAGCGGCTGCAACATTTGGATTGGTCTCTCTTGTGGACACAGCAGGAGTTCTACCTTTTTCAGCGCAAACAGTGCAGGCTGACACACAAACGCTGACTCCAACTGCTAAATATTATATTCTTGTTCCAAAAGGTTCAGAAGTATTTAAAGGATGGAAGGGAACTGCTAATCGTCCCATTATTTGGGCTACAAAAACCACTCCAGAATTATCTTATTTCGAAGAAACTGCTCGAAATTATATAGCTCTTGAAAATAAGTCTGGTGCCAATTACATAGAGTGGAAGGGGACTGTAGAAGAGTTTAAAGAGGCTGTTAAGAAGTTGACTGGTAAAACAACAGCTTCCTCAACTCCAAAGACTTTTAACCAATCAACAACGAGTCAAAAAGATGGCTGGTCAGGTTCGTCCTACTACCAAAATGGTAGCAAAGTTACCAGTAAGTGGATTTTTGATAAGAACTATAATTCCTACTTCTACCTAGATGCTTCAGGTAATTATGTTCAAAATGCTTGGGTAGGAAACTACTACCTCAAGTCAGGTGGATATATGGCTAAAAGCGAGTGGATTTATGATAAGAATTATGGTTCATATTACTACCTAACGTCGGAAGGAAGTTACGCCCGTAATACTTGGGTGGGTAACTATTATCTCAAGTCAAACGGCAAGATGGCTAAAGGTGAATGGATTTATGACAGTAACTACAGCTCTTACTATTACTTAACATCAGAAGGAAGCTATGCTCGTAACACATGGGTGGGTAACTATTATCTCAAGTCAAATGGTAAGATGGCAGTGAATGAGCGTACACCAGATGGTTATCAAGTTGATGGATCAGGTAAGTGGATCCGCTCTAAGGGAACTCATACAGCCAGCAGTTCACAAGCAACATCATTAGGAATAAGCCTTTACCATGTCAATGATGCTATGACCTATATCGATATTGCTCTACCTAGTACTCCATCTTCATCTTATCAAGTAGCCTATGATTTTGCCTTAATTGATGTAAATACAGGTAAGGTTTCTACAGATGATCATTTTACTGCTACTTACAGTCCAAGTCTACGTGTTTTTCAAACTCGTCACTTCTTTAGTGCAACTCCAGATGGAAGTTATCTCTTTGTTATCAAAGGAAAAGGACAAGATGGTAAGGTATATGATGGACAATCTGTTGTCTTTCGTGTAAAGAATCATCGTTTTGTCGGATAGATAAATGTTGCACTTTAAACAAATAAAGACTAAAAAATAAAGGAAATTAAAAACATGAACAAAAAGAAATTATTAGTATGTGCTTTGGCACTTTCAACAGTCGGAGTATTGTCAACTATTGACACAGCGGGAGTTCTACCTTTTTCAGCAAAAACAGTGCATGCTGATGACATTGTTGCAGTTGGTAATGTTGATCACAAGGTCAATCTAAGTTTGGTTGGTTATGATAAAAATCGTGGCGTTTCTGTCACTTTTTCAACTGATAGTGTTAATCCTAATTTTGTTAATAATTGGAATAGTAAGCAAGACTCTATTATTGTAAGAACGAAGCTTGTTAATGCTAAAACAAAAGAGGTTGTGGATAATGACACCGGAGCAAGTGTTAGATTGAGATCCTATGATTTAACAAAAAGCAGCATTGACTCTTATTCATATGAATCGATTCCTGATGGTGAATACAAATATGAAGCCTATGTAAGTGAATTTTATATTGATTCTCAGACTAAGCTTCGTCATCAATACAAAGGAGAATCTCCTATTTTTAGTATTAAAGACGGTAAATTTGCTGGTCTAGTATCTTCAACACAATCATCTACAACACCAACAACTACTGAAACTCCAAAACAATCTACTAACTCTACCTCAGGTCAGACTGGTTGGTCAGGTTCTTCTTACTATAAAGCTGGTGTTAAAGTAGTCAATCAATGGATTTTTGATGTTCAGTACAATTCTTACTTCTACCTAAATGCTTCAGGTAACTTTGTTCAAAATGCTTGGTCAGGAAGTTATTACCTCAAATCAGGTGGCTACATGGCTAAGAGCGAATGGATTTATGACAATAACTATAAATCATACTATTACTTGACAGCAGAGGGCAGATATGCGCGTAATGCTTGGGCTGGAAGTTACTACCTCAAATCAGATGGTAAAATGGCTAAGAGTGAGTGGATTTATGATAGTAGCTACAAATCTTACTATTACCTAACATCAGAAGGAAGCTATGCTCGTAACACATGGGTAGGTGACTACTATCTCAAGTCAAATGGTAAGATGGCAGTCAACGAACGTACCCCAGATGGCTACAAAGTAGATGGCTCAGGTAAGTGGGTTAAATAGAATAAAAGTAGTGAAAGGAATTAGCACAGGCTGGTTCCTTTCTCTTAGATAAGGGAGAAATATGAAAAAGTTACTATTAACCACAACACTTTCACTGACACTAGTTCTAGGAGGTTGTCAGTATCTACCTTGGAATAAAAGCGCGGAACCAGCATCCGAGGAAGTAGCAACTCCAGAGATAGATTACAGCAAATATAACAAGGTTTTGGATGACTACGAAAAAGTAGCGAAAGGCACCTTCCCGAAAGGTATAGATGTCAATCCCCTAGCTAGTCAAGTGAAGTCTTCTCAAGGCTTTTATACAGATGTAGTTTATCACAAGACGGATTTGAATAATGATGGAGTCGATGAACTCTTGCTTGCTCTTGAAATGAAGAGTGGCGAAAAGAGTTTACTTGATATTCGTACGCTGAAAGACGAAAAAGTGATTCGTTTGACTGATCAAGAAAATCGTTTAGACCAGATTGGTGAGAGAATGACAGTCGGTATCTTGCCAGATAATTCTCTGCTCTATCGTGGAGCTGGTACAGCAACGAGTCACATCTATGCTCACTACCAATTTAGTGAAGACGGACAGTCTTTGGTAAAGGGTAAGGAGGCTCAAGAAGTAGCAGATCTTGGGGTCGGTTCTCCCATTTCTTTAGATACTTTAAGCTGGAAGTCAGTTTCAGATAAGATTCTTGGCGGAAGCAGTGAAGACAAGAGTACAGATGAAGCCAAACCAAGCGTAGATTACAGTTCTTATAACAGCATTTTGAAGGATTATGAATTTATTTTAGACCATAAGGCAGAGGTTAAGGATAATATCAATCTAACTGCTAATATCTATGCAGGGATGGCAGAACGCAGTCAAGCCTTCACCTATGCAATGGTTGATATGGATAAAAATGGCATTGATGAATTGATTGTCTTTTCGAAAAATGGTAGTGAGATTTTAGATATTTTTACACTCAAAGATCAGAAAGTTATTCGCCTCACCAATGCTGAAAATAAAATGCAGATGCTTGGAACACGCTTTAAGGCCTATCTCCTAGAAGATGGGAAGCATTATACCCAGTGGAATCCGTTCGCAGGAGATCCACAGACCATTCATACCATTTGGAAATTGAATAGTAGTGGGGACAAACTAGAGAAGGTTAAAGAAGCTAAGACAGAGGATGAAGTCAGTCCTGGTGCTCGAATGAATCTATCTAGTCTGACTTGGAAATCTGTAACAGAAAAATTTGCTGCAACAGCATCTTCATCAAATCAAAATACTTCTGGGAAAATGGACATTAATGCCATAAAAAATGGAGATTTCTCTAGTATTGAGGGAAAATGGAGTAATGGTCATGGAGGAGAAGATTTAGTCTTTAGTAAAGATGGCTTGATAGCGCCAGAGAAATTTAAGGTTGACCTTGCAGAATCAGAAATAGTCAATGATTTTTTACGAGCTCGCTACTCAGGTCCATCTTTTGGAGTCTTTATTCAATTCATACCAGCAGGTGTTAGAATACCTGATGAGACATCAATGGATTAATATCAGACGCTTCGGATATTAGTAAAGATAGAATTCTCTATCGCGCTTCATTTCCAGTACATAATAAACCAGAACAATTCTTATATCGTGTAGACTAGGAGTGAAACAGATTGATTTAATTAACAGCACCTCACGCACATGGAAATGCTCAATCTTTTTATACTGAGTCAAATAAGATTTTCCCAAAATCCATTGACAAAAGCCAACATTTTTTGTAAAATAAGAATCAATTAAATACCAACACCGAATGAAGTTTAATAGAAGTGGGGAATCGTTTGATTTTCCATGACTGTAAATGGACGGAACTCTGGAGAGACCGTAAAGGCACCGAAGGGGCAAGGCAGGCAACTGCTCAAACTCTCAGGTAAAAGGACAGAGCTAGGATAGACCGCTTTTTAGCATTTATCTAAGCATTCCAGAGTACATGTATCTTGCATGTGCTCTTTCTTTTGGGGTTGAAACGATAGGAGAAGGAAATGTTAGAATTGCTTAAATCAATCGATGCTTTTGCTTGGGGACCGCCCCTCTTGATTTTATTGGTCGGAACAGGGCTTTACCTAACTATTCGGCTAGGACTCTTGCAGGTTTTGCGTCTGCCCAAGGCCTTTCAGCTTATTTTTATCCAGGATAAGGGACATGGGGATGTATCCAGTTTTGCAGCTCTGTGTACAGCCTTGGCATCAACCGTTGGAACAGGAAATATCATAGGAGTTGCGACGGCTATCAAGGTTGGTGGACCAGGAGCCCTCTTTTGGATGTGGATGGCGGCTTTCTTTGGAATGGCTACAAAGTATGCGGAAGGACTCTTGGCCATTAAATACCGCACCAAGGACGACCATGGTGCAGTGGCGGGAGGTCCCATGCACTATATCCTTCTAGGAATGGGGGAGAAGTGGCGACCACTTGCTGTTTTGTTTGCAGTAGCAGGAGTACTGGTTGCTCTCTTGGGAATCGGAACCTTCACCCAAGTCAACTCGATTACAGAATCTATCCAAAATACAACGGCGATTTCGCCAACCATCACAGCTCTCGTCTTGTCTGTCTTTGTAGCGATTGCAGTCTTTGGCGGACTCAAGTCCATTTCAAAGGTTTCAACTACTGTTGTTCCTTTTATGGCTATCATTTATATCTTAGGAACTCTTACAGTTATTTTCTTTAATATCGGAAAAATCCCTGGCACAATCGATTTAGTCTTTACCTCAGCTTTTAGTCCCCTTGCTGCGGTAGGTGGATTTGCTGGTGCTAGCGTTCGGATGGCTATTCAAAATGGTGTGGCGCGTGGTGTGTTCTCAAACGAATCTGGTCTGGGTTCTGCTCCTATTGCAGCTGCAGCTGCCAAGACAAATGAACCAGTAGAGCAAGGTTTGATTTCCATGACAGGAACCTTTATTGATACCCTCATCATTTGTACTCTAACTGGTTTGACCATCTTGGTAACTGGAGTTTGGAGTGGTGACTTGAATGGGGTTGCCTTGACTCAGTCAGCTTTCTCAACAGTCTTTTCACACTTTGGGCCTGCCCTCTTGACCATCTTCCTTGTACTTTTTGCCTTTACAACGATTCTAGGTTGGAACTATTACGGAGAACGCTGTTTTGAGTTCCTCTTTGGGGTTCGCTTTATCTGGCTCTACCGTGTGGTTTTTGTGCTCATGGTCTTGTTAGGAGGATTTATCGAGTGGGATATGGTCTGGATTATCGCAGATATCGTCAACGCCTTGATGGCTCTGCCAAACTTGATTGCCCTCTTGGTCTTGTCGCCAGTCGTTATTGCTGAAACTAAAAAGTATTTTGACAAATAATGGAATCACACAGCTCGTGTGATTTTTTTGCCTATAAATAATTTTTATCAGCCTGATATATAATATATATTATGCAAGTGATTGGAAGTGTGATAAACTAATACTCAATGAAAATCAAAGAGCAAACTAGGAAGCTAGCCGAAAGCTGTACTTGAGTACGGTAAGGCGACGCTGACGCGGTTTGAATTTGATTTTCGAAGAGTATAATATACAACGAAAATCTTATGAGAGGAATAAACCTTTATCTTAAATAAACTTAGGAATCAGGATTTTATAAGATTTTCCAATAATATTAGTGTCAATAACAAGAAAAGAGGTATCTTATGACAACATTTACCATCCATACAGTAGAATCAGCACCAGCAGAAGTGAAAGAGGTTCTTGAAACAGTAGAAAAAGATAACAATGGCTATATTCCCAACCTAATCGGTCTCTTGGCCAATGCACCGACTGCTTTAGAAGCCTACCGTACTGTCGGAGCTATCAACCGTCGCAACAGCCTGACACCCGTTGAGCGTGAAGTGGTGCAGATCACGGCAGCCGTGACCAATGGTTGTGCCTTCTGCGTCGCAGGTCATACAGCTTTTTCCATCAAACAAATCCAGATGAATGATGACTTGATTCAAGCCCTTCGCAATCGTACTCCAATTGAGACAGATCCTAAATTGGATACCCTAGCTAAGTTTACCCTGGCAGTTATCAATACCAAGGGTCGTGTAGGAGATGAAGCCTTGGCTGAGTTTTTAGAAGCTGGCTACACCCAACAAAATGCCTTGGATGTGGTTCTTGGTGTCAGCCTAGCAAGCCTCTGTAACTATGCCAACAACCTAGCCAATACCCCAATTAACCCAGAATTGCAACCTTATGCTTAATTCATATCTGAGTAAAAAATGAAGTCTGAAATCAACGGACTTCGTTTTTTATCCCCTCATTTAAGCGCTTTTATGCTATACTGAAACTAACATGATTATTGGAGGTTAGGATGAAAAAACTCCCCTTGGTATTTTCTGGTTGTTTGCTAGGTTTAGCAGGATCTGGAAATCTTATTTTAGATACGTTGCCGGTTCTGTCACATCTTTTTAGTCTGACAGGTTTGATTTTGTGGATTTACTTTCTGCTTCTGCATCTTTTTAATTGGAAAGAAACCAAGCAAGAGTTGACCAAGCCCCCTCTTTTATCAGGAATGGCCACCTTTCCCATGGCTGGGATGATTTTATCGACCTATGTCTTTCGCGTCTTCCCTCATCTTTCTTTGGTTGTGCAAGGACTCTGGTGGTGTTCATTTCTCTTGGATTTGGCCTTGATTGCTGGTTTCACTATCAAGTTTGCTTGTCCGGGTCGGAGGGTTCATGCTACTCCTAGCTGGACGGTGCTTTATGTAGGGATAGCGGTAGCAGCCTTGACTTATCCTCTGGTGGGTATCATGGAAATTGCCTATGTGACCTTGAGTTTTGGTTTTCTTCTTACCTTCTATCTCTATCCCCTTATTTATAGTGATTTAAAGAAGCAACCACTCCCACTAGCCTTGCTTGGGCAAGAAGGTATCTACTGTGCTCCCTTTTCTTTGCTTTTGGCTTCTCTGGTTCGAGTTGGAGGAGCTAGCCTACCGACTTGGGTCTTGATTTTCATGCTTTTGGCTTCCCAATCCTTCTTTTTCTTTGTTTTGACTCGCCTACCCAATATTTTAAAACAAGGTTTTCAACCAGCCTTCTCAGCCCTCACCTTCCCGACTATTATCACAGCTACTTCGCTTAAGATGGCTCAGGGAATCTTGAAACTTCCATTTTTGGATTATTTGGTACTGGCTGAAACTGTTATTTGCCTAATCATTTTGCTCTTTGTATTAGGCGCTTATCTGATTTGGTTACGAAAAAAGGTCTAGCTAGAAATAGCTAAACCTTATTTTTTATGGTTTGATGACCTCAGCTCCACCCATGTATGGACGAAGTGCTTCTGGGATGGTCACGGAACCATCTTCATTTTGGTAGTTTTCAAGAATAGCAGCCACTGTACGTCCAACTGCAAGTCCAGAACCGTTCAAGGTATGGAGCAATTTCACCTTGCCATCTGCTTCATCACGGTAACGGATTTGGGCACGACGGGCTTGGAAATCTTCTGTGTTTGAACAGCTTGAGATTTCACGGTAGGTATTTTGGGCTGGAATCCACACTTCCAAGTCGTAAGTCTTCGCAGATGAGAAGCCCATATCTCCAGTAGAGAGCGCAACGACACGGTATGGAAGGTTAAGTTTTTGAAGAATGTTTTCAGCGTTGGTTGTCATTTTTTCCAATTCTTCGTAAGATTCTTCTGGTTTGGCAAATTTAACCATTTCAACCTTATGGAATTGGTGCAAACGAATCAAGCCACGAGTATCACGACCAGCTGAACCAGCCTCAGAACGGAATGATGGGCTCATAGCAGTGAAATAGATTGGCAGGTCTTTACCGTCAAGAATTTCATCACGGTAGTAGTTTGTCAGAGGAACTTCAGCTGTAGGAATAAGGACGTAATTGCTGTCGCTGAGTTCAAAAGTATCTTCCTTGAATTTTGGATATTGACCAGTCCCAAACATAGAATCGTGGTTAACCATGTAAGGCGTGATGACTTCAGTATAGCCTTCCTTGCCATGCTCGTCCAACATAAAGTTGTAGATAGCACGTTCCAAACGAGCACCGAGGCCTTTATAGAAGAGGAAGCGAGCGCCTGTTACCTTGCCACCGCGTTCCCAGTCGAGGATACCAAGGTCTTCACCAAGATCCCAGTGAGCTTTTGGCTCGAAATCGAACTCGCGTGGAGTGCCCCAACGACGAACTTCCACATTGTCATCTTCGTCAGCCCCAATAGGAACGCTGTCAGCAGGGATGTTTGGAAGAGTAGTAGTAAATTCTGTCAATTTAGCATCGATTTCTGCCAATTCAGCATCCAAGGCTTTAACCTCAGCAGATAGAGTTTGCATGGCAGCAATCTTGTCATCTGCATTTTCCTTGTTGCGTTTGGCTTGGGCAATCTCAGCAGAAACTGTGTTGCGTTCAGCCTTGAGAGTTTCAACCTTGACCAAGATGTCACGACGTTTAGCATCGATTTCTTTCATCTCGTTTAAGACAGCAGCATCTACACCACGTGTAGCCAATTTTTCTGCGACAGCATCAAAGTCTGTACGAATACGTTTGATATCTAACATAAGAACTCCTTTATGAAAAAAGCACACCTGACAAAGCGTTGGAGTGGCAGGGCCACGGTTCCATCCAACTTCACAGGTGTGCACTTGATTGTGTATGTAATTGTTATTAACGGTAGAATTTCACCTATCCCTCCTATCTGCTCGCAGCATCCGCAGACTTTCTGAAAGAAGAAGATAACCTACTTATCCGTTGCTATAATTATACTAAAGTTTCTACTTTTTTGCAAATAGATTTTTAAATTTTTGACCAATTGTCTGAATCAGGGTCGGAAGTTTGATGACCTTGTCATTACCCAGTTTTTCACGAGCAATTTTGAGAATGGCACCTGAGTCTTTTGAAGCAAAGAGGAATTTTCCTTTGTCTGTAAAGACTTCGAAGTGGCGACTGATTTTCCGCCCAGTGACATTGGCTCCAATTTGGTTGATATGGCTCCAAGGAATCTGGATAAATTGTTCAACATTGACATCGGGGTAAAATTCCAAAGCCTGATCTCCGACAAGGAATTTCCCAACTTTCCCAGCGATAGAGAGGTAGGAAGTGCCTGTCGTACTGAGGAGTACTGTTTTGTTAAGTGATTGAGCCATGCTTAGTCTTCCTTACTTTCTCCAAAAAAGGCATTGTAGAGGGCTTTGATTGCTGCTTTCTCTTGGTCTTTATTGACAACAAACATAATAGAAACTTCACTAGAACCTTGAGACATCATCTGGATGTTGATTTTGTTTTCAGATAGAGCGCGTGTCGCAGTAGCAGTCACTCCGATATGGCTCTTCATTTTTTCACCAACAATCATAATGATAGAAAGGTCGTGTTCGATTTCTGCATGATCTACTTTAGCCTTTTGAACCAACTGACGCAGGATTTCTTCTTCCTTGATAGGAGTTAGTTCGCGAGAACGGAGGATGATTGAAAGATCGTCGATACCGGTTGGCATATGTTCCCAACCGATGTTAAGATCTTCAAGGATTTGCAGAACCTTGCGTCCAAATCCAACCTCACGGTTCATAAGGTATTTCGACATGTTGATGCTGACAAAGCCTGAGTCACCAGCAATTCCCACAACTGGAAATTCATCACTACTGTGTTTTAGAACGATACGAGTACCTGGGTGGTCAGGGTTATTGGTATTCTTGATAACCAGAGGGATTTTTCCACGGTAGGCAGGAAGAAGAGCTTCGTCATGAAGAACTGAGAATCCTGCATAGGCCAACTCACGCATTTCACGGTAGGTCAACTCAGGGATCGAGTGTGGTTGGTGGATAATACCAGGGTGGGCTGCAAAGATACCATCAACGTCCGTAAAGTTTTCATAGAGGTCGGCTTTTACACCTGCAGCAATGATAGAACCTGTAATATCAGAACCTCCACGTGAGAAAGTACAGATTTGATTTTCCTTGGTAACTCCAAAGAAACCAGGAATGACAAGAACTTCATTTGCATTTGTCAATTCTTCAATCTTGTCATAACTTGATGGAATGATGCGAGCGTGACCAGGTTCACTTGTGACCACAATCCCAGCTTCTCTAGGGTGCATATAGCGTGCATCGATACCATTTTGGTTAAAGTAGGCAGCAATCAATTTGGCATTGTTATTTTCACCGGCTGCTAGGAAAGTATCGTAGAGAAATTCATTTTCATCAATAGGAAGAGTGGCCAAGGCACGAATACTTTTTGAAATTTTTTCTAGCACAGCTGGTTTAAGACCTAGTTCACTAACCATAGCAGCATAGCGGTCGATAATCCAGTTTTGGCTCTTGCTAATATCGTTACCAGCAACATAATCGCGGTAGTATTTAATCAAGGCATCCGTAACCTTAGTATCTTCAGCATTGCGTTTTCCTGGTGCAGAAACAACTACAAAACGACGCTCTGGATCGCTTTTAACGATGTTTAAAACTTTTTCTAATTGACCAGCAGAGGCAAGAGAGCTACCTCCAAATTTAACAACTTTCATAAGAACTCCTAAAGTAAGTATTTTATACGATTATAGCAGAAAGAAAGGCTTTTTTCAATGAAGAAAATAAGATGCTTTATAGGATAAAGCGAGCCTTTCCAATCGGCTGAGACAAGGATAAAGCGAGCCTTTCCAATCGGCTGAGACACCCGACTTTATCACTTAAAAAATACAAAAGGGCAGCTACCCCCTTGCGCCACAAGGGATTTCGCTGTTCTTTAATCTCGTTTAGGTGTTGTATATGGAGCTTTGGCGTAATTTTTGAGTTCTTCAAACTTCACGAACCCTTTGTTCCATTCCATGCCTAATAATCTATTTAGTAGCTGCATATCTGGACTTTCTTGTAGTCTATAGTAATTATCTTGTAACCTAGT
>NZ_VMLM01000072.1:14564-18384 GCF_013276695.1 Streptococcus sp. 4155 | reverse complement strand
TTTTCATTGAGGATTATTTTCAAATCCCCCCAACTCAACAAGTATCTTTGAATTCCAGTCAATTTCTAGCACTGTTTGAAACGTTTCAGCGGGCTATTTCAGATTCGGTCCACTATTCCTTTCCAAAAACATTGCATATTGCGCCGAAGGAATTGCTCACACTATCCCCAAGCACAAAACCCTCAGTCGACTGACCGAGGGTTCCTTTTCATTATTCAAGAACTTGATTAGCTCAATGCATCCAAGGCATCATCCATTGAAAGAACTTCGTGGAAGACACGTTGTGTCAATTCAGTTTTTTGTTCTGGAGTGAGGTATTTAGTGTTTACACAGTATCCAGAGATACGTACGATAACGTCTTCACCTGACATAATCTTTTCGTAAACATCGTTCAAGTCCATAACGTTCAAGTTAACGTGTTGTCCACCGTTTTCGAAGTAACCATCAAGGATTGTTACCAAGTTATCAACTTGTTCGTCACGAGTCTTACCAAGAGCGCGAGGTGATACTTGTGTAGTCAATGAGATACCATCAGCTGCATAACTAAAGTCAAGGCTAGAAAGTGAATTCAAGTTTTGCAACCATCCACCTTTAGCTTTGTTAGATGGGTTAGCACCTGGTGAGAAGAATTCAAGTTTAGACAAGTTCACAGAACCATCTTCGTTGAGGTATACACCTTTGTGGACTGGTGAGTTACCAGTTTGTTTAGAGTAAGCAACGTTAGATGTGATTGTCAAAAGTGATACAGTAGCTTCTGCGTCTTTGTAAAGTTTGTGGCTACGTAGACGAGTAGTGTAAGCTTCGATCAACCATTCTGCCAATTCGTTTGAACGTGGGTCATCTTCACCCCAACGTGGGTATTCACCGATTGTTTCGTAATCGTAGATATAGCCATTTTCGTCACGGATTGGTTTAACTGTAGCGTACTTAATAGCTGACAATGTGTCAACAGTGTTGGCAAATCCACAGATACCGAATCCCATGTTGGCACGTTGTTTAGTTGGCAAGAAGGCCATTTGAACAGCTTCGTAGTTGTATTTATCAGTCATGTAGTGAATGATGTTCAAGGCATCTACGTAAGTGTCAGTCAACCAGTCAAGAGATTTTTCAAAGTTAGCTTTAACTGATTCAAATTCAAGAACTTCGTCACGGATTGGTTCGATGTCAAATACTTTGTAGTCTTTGTGAACATCGTCGTAACCACCGTTCAAACCAGTAAGAAGGGCTTTCAATACGTTTACACGCGCACCGAAGTACTGGATGTTGTGGCGTTGTTCTTCATTTTCTGGGTCAAGTGGAGACACACAGCATGAGATACAACTCATTTCACCATATCCGTCTTTAGCCATTGTTGTTACACCTTCGTATTGGATAGAAGAGTGTTTGTGGCTCATGTGCATACAGTAGCGGCGGAAGTTGTATGGCAATTTATCAGTCCAAAGAACTGTCAAGTTTGGTTCTGGAGAGTTACCGATGTTGTCAAGAGTGTTCAAGAAACGGTAGTCCATCTTAGTAACACGGTGACGACCGTCGTTACCCATACCAGCCATAGAAGTTGTGATGAAAGTTGGGTCACCTGAGTACAATTGGTCGTAAGCTTTTGTCCGAGCAAATTTAACTGTACGAAGTTTCATAACGAAATCATCAACGAATTCTTGGATTTCTGATTCAGTAAATGTACCACGAGCAAGGTCACGTTCTGCAAAGATGTCCAAAACGATTGGTACACGTCCTAGAGATGTAGCAGCACCGTTGATAACACGGCAGACAGACATGAAGGCGACGTTAACCCATTGGATCGCTTCTTTAACGTTCATCGCTGGTTTGCGAACATCAACTCCGTAAAGGTCACCCAAGCGAACAACTTGTTGCAATGCTTGGTATTGAAGGTTGATTTCTTCACGAAGACGGATTGTTTCTTCATCAATTTCTTCGATTGCATTCCAGTCGTTTACTTTTTCTTGCATCAAGTAGTCTGCACCGTAAAGAGCAAGACGTGCGTAAACACCGATGATACGTCCGCGTGAGTATGCATCTGGAAGACCAGTTACAGTGTGTGCGTGACGTGCGCGACGAATGTTTGAAGTGTAGGCACGGAAGATACCGTCGTTAACTGTTGTTACGTATTTAGTAAAGATTTCGTGAACAGCTGGATCTGGTTCGTATCCATTTTCTTTCAAAGTTGTTTCAGCCATACGGATACCACCTTTTGGCATGAAGTTCAATTTGAAGAGTTCATCGTTTTGGATACCGAAGATAACTTCATTTTCTTTATCGATAAATCCTGCTGGGATATCAGCGATAGATGTTGGACGAGTGTCCATTGGGAAACGAGTTTCTTCGTAGTGAGCCTTCGTTTCTTCTACAATTTTTTTGATGTGAAGTGAACGTTCTGTTGGTCCTGCAAGGAAGCTTTCGTCTCCATCGTAAGGTGTGTAGTTAGCTTGTACGAAGCGTGATACACTTGCTTTTTCTTTCCAATCTACGCCTTTGAAGCCTTCCCAAGCTTTGTCAAAAATATCTTGTGCTTCAACAACTGTTTTAACAACCATGTTAATGTCCTCTTTTTTCTTTCTAGTAACAACCATCTGTTACATTCATGAGACAAGTATACCATACAGTAACCGATTTCAACAAGTGGAAAATCCCTATTTTTACACTTTCTTTTCTAAAACAGTCTATATTTTATTTCANNAGGGTATAATAAAAGAAAATAAGCGGTAAAAAGGGGGCTAGGCATGTTGATTTTTCCTTTGTTAAATGATTTGTCAAGAAAAATCATCCATATTGACATGGATGCCTTTTTTGCTGCGGTGGAAATCAGAGATAATCCTAAACTCAGAGGAAAACCTGTCATTATCGGCAGTGACCCTCGGCAAACAGGTGGGCGGGGAGTCGTTTCTACCTGTAGCTATGAGGCACGAGCTTTTGGTATCCATTCAGCCATGAGCTCTAAGGAAGCCTATGAGCGTTGTCCCCAGGCCGTCTTCATCTCGGGGAATTATGAGAAATACAAAGCTGTGGGACTCCAGATTCGAGCTATCTTTAAGCGCTATACAGATTTAATAGAACCCATGAGCATTGACGAAGCCTATTTGGATGTGACAGAAAATAAACTCGGGATCAAGTCAGCGGTCAAAATTGCTCGCCTCATTCAAGAGGATATCTGGCAAGAACTCCATCTAACTGCTTCTGCTGGCGTTTCTTACAACAAATTCTTGGCTAAAATGGCCAGTGATTATCAAAAACCACATGGTTTGACAGTGATTCTACCTGACCAAGCTGAGGATTTCCTCAAACAAATGGATATTTCCAAGTTTCATGGAGTAGGAAAAAAGACTGTAGAACGTCTTCATCAAATGGGCGTTTTTACTGGCGCTGACCTACTTGAAGTCCCTGAAGTGACCCTAATAGATCGTTTTGGTAGACTGGGTTATGACCTTTATCGAAAGGCTCGTGGCATCCACAATTCCCCAGTCAAATCCAATCGCATCCGTAAGTCAATCGGGAAGGAGAAAACCTATGGGAAGATTCTCCGTGCCGAGGAAGATATCAAAAAAGAGCTGACTCTTCTATCAGAAAGAGTCGCTCTCAATCTCAGTCAACAAGAAAAATCTGGAAAAATTGTCATTTTGAAAATCCGCTACGAGGACTTTTCAACTCTCACTAAACGAAAAAGTCTAGCTCAAAAAACACAGGATGCTAGCCAGATAAGCCAAATAGCCCTACAACTCTATGAAGAATTAAGCGAGAAAGAAAGAGGTGTCCGCCTGCTGGGGATTACCGTGACTGGATTTTGAAACTCAATGAAAATCAAAGA
>NZ_VMLM01000072.1:0-14553 GCF_013276695.1 Streptococcus sp. 4155 | reverse complement strand
CAGATAGAGCTGACGCGGTCTGAAGAGATTTTCAAAGAGTATAAAACCTTGAAGAGCTGCCCCTTCAAGGTTTTTCTTATACAAATAAACGGACAAAACTGTAAAGTAGCAAGACACTACCAAGCACGATGCGGTATTTACCAAAAAGGGTAAAATCGTGTTTTTTCACATAACTTGTCAAAAAGCGAATAGCCACCATGCTGACTGCAAAAGCGACTCCCATCGCAACCAAGAGCAAGAACAATTGTCCAAAGCTCAAGAGCTGTCCTGCTTTCAAAAATTTGAAAATCTTTAAGGCACTAGCTCCAAACATAACAGGAATCCCTAGATAGAAGGTAAATTCTGTCACAACTGAACGACTGGTTCCATTTAACAAACCACCGACGATTGTAGCTCCAGAACGGCTTGTCCCTGGTAAAAGGGCAAGAACTTGGAAGAGTCCGATATAGAAAGCTGTTGTATAAGGAAGCTTGTCCAACTCTGTCACACTTGGCTCGATAGCACGCGCTTTATTACGTTTTTCCAAATAGATAAAGGCAATCCCATAGATAATCAACATGAGAGCAACAGAAACCATGTTATGGAAGTGGGTATCAAACCAATCATCAAACTTAAAGACGGCAAGTAAAGGCAAGGTCGCAATCAAGACCTTCAGCCATAGTCTCCAAGTCTTACGAACTTCCTGCTTGTCCTTAGTCGGTTTGAAAGGATTGAGCTTGTTAAAGTAGATTACCATGACCGCCAAAATCGCACCAAGCTGAATCACGACATTAAACATGGAAATAAAGGCTTCGTTTTGATTTTGGTATTGGATAAATTCCTCTGCTAAAATCAAGTGACCTGTACTGGAAATCGGCAACCATTCCGTAATTCCTTCAACAATCCCGAAGAAGATAGATTTTAAAATTTCAATAAGATACATAGATTACTCCTTTTTCTATCTTCCATTATAGCATATTTTTCAATCTATGGCAGTTCTCTTTAAAAGGCACCGATACTTCCACCACCTCCGCCTCCAGAGAAACCACCGCCAGAACTTCCACTTCCAGAAGATACAGAGTAGGTACTTGCTGTATTTGCGACACTGGCATAATGGCTCATTTGCGCGCTTGAATGATAAAACATACTGTGCCAGCCATAAGCTACATAGAGGTTGATATCTGGATTTTCCACTTGAATCTGATGAACCTTCATCAAATGGCTGACCTTGTCCGCATAGCCAAATAAGGTCGCATAGACCAAGAGGCGATTCCAGACCACAATACTTTCCAATTCAGCCTGATCCAATCGCGCAATCTCACGCAACATATTTTCAAAACTGGTCCAGAGATAGTAGACCTCTGCTCCTGCTTCATTTAGGACACCATCACGATTATCTAATCGAAGCTTCCAATAATAGAAAACAGCCAAAACCAAACCTAGAAAACCAAGTATTGGCAAGGGGAGGTAAAGATAGCCATAAACGTCCAAACTGTACAAGAACAAACCAAATCCAATAAATAGGGGCAAGATAGTGGAGAGTCCCATACCCACTTGCAAGGCCTTTTCCCCACCAGTTAAAGGACGATAGTAATCTGGGAGCCCCCAGAAGAAAACCCTGTCTCTGACCCCTTCTTGCATCTCTTTTAATACTGCTTCGAAAGAAGATTTAAGCTGACGCCCCTTTGCTTGAATCCGTTTTTCATCAGAGACTTTTGCTCTACGATAAAGACTATCAGATACCTTGTAATCCGCAAACAAATTGGAAAGAGTTTCTTCTTTTTTGCCTGAAAAAGCCAGATTTAGACAGTCTTTCTCAAAGCTTGACAAACCATCTTCTTTTACTAGCCTCAAACCAACTGCATCTCCTTCTGAAATGATAGAGACATTTCCACGGTCTATCACATCTAGCAAGGTAGCTTGAATAAGTTGGTCAAAGGTGAATTTGCCAGCCCCCTTGACCAAGGGACTCACTTCCTCCAAGGAGGTCGAGTAGACAGCCTCTGATAAAACCATAGGCTCTAATTCCATTGGTGGTTCATAGAGACGATGATTTTTGGCATATTTGACTGAAGGAGTGGTCTTTCTTCTATAGATAAAATAGAAGCAGACACTCAATAACAAGGAGATAGAAAGTATCGAAGGTAAGACCCAAGTAAGGAGTTGTTTACTTTGCTCTTTTTCTTTAACAATCGAGTCTTCTACCTTATTAAATTCTTCTAAATGATTTCCTTTCAATCCCTGATCCCTAGCGCTAGCAAAATCAGTTCGAGGCCAATAGGCATGCAATTCAACTCCACGCTTAGCCGGAAGATTGTCCAAACGAATAGTATAATCAAGGCTACTCTTTTCAATCGTTCCCTCTCTAAAAAGTTTCCCTGTATGGAAAAAGAGTTTTTCAGCTCCCTTGTCTCCCCTTACATGAAATTCAAACTTGCCAATAGCCCCTGAACTATCTGTTAAAGGTTGCCAATTTAATTCAGCAATGTCATCATATAGGAAAAGCAAATTTTTTAAGTTCCATGTAAGCTCAACTTCAACTGTGTCGCCTTCCTGGCCTGGATTATAGACTCTCACAGTATAACCATTCGCTTCTTCTGTCACTTCGCTCGTAACGTCTGCTAGTTCAGCACCATTTTTCGCAGCCTGAACCTTTGGATGAGGATCAATGTCAAATCCACTAGGCATCTTGCCAGCACGTCCAAGTCCCACGATTTGGCCCTTAAAGTCCTCCTCAAACTGATAAACTATCTTTTGTCTAAATTCTGCCGTATTGTCTGCATGAATATACAAATCCCCTTGATAAGAGTTTATCTTGAAATCAATGGCGAAAACAGAAAGTGGCAGAAGGCAAAACAAGCCAAACATCAGTAAGAAAAAAGTTTTTTTCATCAACTAAGCCCCCTTTTTATCTTTCTTATCATTATAGCATTTTTTCGTAAGTAAAGGCTTACTTATGTTGAAAAATTACGCATTTTTCGATAAAATAGGAGACAGTTATTTTTTAATAGATTAGAATAGGAGAAATCATGAGAAAAATATACTTATCTATTTTCACAAGTCTCTTGCTGATGCTAGGACTTGTCAATGTTGCTCAAGCCGATGAATATTTACGCATCGGGATGGAAGCAGCATATGCCCCCTTTAACTGGACCCAGGATGATGATAGCAATGGAGCTGTCAAAATCGATGGAACCAACCAGTATGCCAACGGATACGATGTTCAAATCGCCAAGAAAATCGCTAAGGACTTAGGTAAAGAACCTTTGGTTGTTAAAACCAAGTGGGAAGGTCTAGTCCCTGCCCTTACTTCTGGTAAGATTGACATGATTATCGCAGGTATGAGTCCTACTGCCGAGCGTAAACAAGAAATTGCCTTTTCAAGCAGTTACTACACTAGCGAACCAGTTTTGCTTATCAAAAAAGATTCTGCCTACGCAAATGCTAAATCTTTGGATGACTTTAATGGTGCGAAAATCACTTCTCAACAAGGTGTCTACCTCTACGACTTGATTGCACAAATCTTAGGTGCTAAAAAAGAAACAGCTATGGGAGACTTCGCTCAAATGCGCCAAGCTCTTGAGGCTGGTGTCATCGATGCCTATGTTTCTGAACGCCCAGAAGCTCTGACTGCTGAAGCTGCTAACTCTAAGTTCAAGATGGTCCAAGTAGAACCAGGTTTCAAAACTGGGGAAGAAGATACAGCTATCGCCATTGGACTTCGTAAAGATGACAATCGTATTAGCCAAATCAATGCCAGCATCGAAACCATTTCAAAAGATGACCAAGTTGCCTTGATGGATCGTATGATCAAGGAACAACCTGCCGAATCTACAACAACTGAAGAGACTAGCAGTAGTTTCTTCAGCCAAGTCGCTAAAATTCTTTCTGAAAACTGGCAACAACTCTTGCGTGGTGCGGGTGTCACCCTTTTAATCTCTATCGTCGGAACTATCACAGGTCTCATTATTGGACTTGCCATTGGTGTTTTCCGTACTGCTCCTCTCTCTGAAAATAAAGCCATTTATAGCCTACAAAAACTAGTCGGCTGGATCCTCAATGTCTACATTGAAATTTTCCGTGGTACGCCAATGATCGTTCAATCGATGGTTATCTACTATGGAACTGCCCAAGCTTTCGGTATCAACCTTGATCGCACACTGGCTGCTATCTTCATCGTTTCGATTAACACTGGTGCCTACATGACTGAAATCGTCCGTGGTGGTATCCTAGCAGTTGACAAGGGACAATTTGAAGCTGCTACTGCTCTTGGTATGACCCATAACCAAACCATGCGTAAGATTGTCCTGCCTCAGGTTGTCCGTAACATCCTACCTGCAACTGGTAATGAATTTGTCATCAATATCAAAGATACATCTGTATTGAACGTTATCTCTGTTGTCGAACTTTATTTCTCAGGAAATACCGTGGCAACTCAAACCTATCAATACTTCCAGACATTTACAATCATCGCCGTGATTTACTTTGTCCTCACCTTCACCGTAACACGTATCCTACGCTTCATCGAACGCAGAATGGACATGGATACCTATACTACAGGTGCTAACCAAATACAAACGGAGGATTTTAAATAATGACACAAGCAATCCTTGAAATTAAACACCTCAAAAAATCCTATGGCCAAAACGAAGTGCTAAAAGACATTTCACTCACTGTCCACAAGGGAGAGGTAATCTCTATCATCGGAAGCTCTGGAAGCGGGAAATCGACCTTCCTACGCTCCATCAACCTACTTGAAACACCAACTGATGGACAAATCCTTTATCATGGACAAAATGTCCTCGAAAAAGGCTATGACCTCACGCAATACCGTGAAAAGTTGGGGATGGTGTTCCAATCCTTTAACCTCTTTGAAAATCTCAACGTGCTTGAAAACACAATTGTCGCTCAGACAACTGTCCTTAAACGCGAACGCACAGAAGCTGAAAAGACTGCCAAAGAAAACCTAGAAAAAGTCGGCATGGGAGAACGCTACTGGCAAGCGAAGCCAAGACAACTCTCAGGGGGTCAAAAACAACGTGTGGCCATCGCTCGTGCCCTCTCCATGAATCCGGACGCTATTCTCTTTGATGAACCAACATCAGCTCTCGATCCAGAAATGGTTGGAGAAGTCCTCAAAATCATGCAAGATCTGGCTCAGGAAGGCTTGACCATGATTGTCGTAACCCACGAAATGGAATTCGCCCGTGATGTCTCTCACCGTGTTATCTTTATGGATAAGGGTGTGATTGCTGAAGAAGGCAAACCAGAAGATCTCTTCACCAATCCTAAAGAAGACCGTACAAAAGAATTCCTTCAACGCTATCTCAAATAAAAAGAAAAGGCTGCCTCAACCGTGCAGTCTTTTTGCTGTCCTCAAAATGAAAAGGCAGATTCTCTATCTCTACTACTTGAGGGTCAAGAATCCGCCGTTATCCAAAGATTAATCTTCAAATTTTTCATGATTTTTTTCATAGAAATCAATTAGGCCTAGGGCTGTTTCAAATGAAATATTTTTTACTTTTGCACGACCCTGCGCCAGAGCAATGATAGACATTTCACGCGCATTCGTTTCCTTAGAGATACGGTAGCCTGTGATTTTCTTATCACGAACCCAGCCAACAACTGATTCTACTTTTTCAAAGTTTGACTTAGCCATGTTTTTCTCCTATTTTCTTCTTTACAATACTTAATTGTATACGTTTTTACTACTTTTGTCAATAAAAAAACATATATTCAATAAAATAAATGACCCAGAATCTTCTTACTTCCTTTTTAAAGCCGATAATATATAGTTTTCCGCTTACTATAACCCATCAGTATGCTCCTAAAAAACAATTGCATTATTAAACTTTAAATTTGTAAAAATATTCACGTATGCTGAATACCAGTTTCTTAATAGGATAGACAGGATTTACTATTTCATTCTATCTATTCCTTTTAAATCAACAAGCCCACTAAAGATAGTCTTTCACTCCTCACTATCTCTAAATCATTCCGTTTTCTTTCTCCTTCTTTGGTTCCTTTCCTGTCCTTATCTATATCTTATCCATTTCACAACCGGTACTACTTACTTTGTACAATCTTGCATCTTCTGATTACATACCCACTTTCCAGCTAGTCATTTAAAATCAGTATCACTAGCTATTGCATGTCTAGCACTATTGTCTATCTCACGAGTTTTTTCGACCAACTCACCTAGCAGTCATCTCACAAACATTGATTATTTTTTTTGATTCCTATTATATTTAGAGAAATCTCAAATTAGGGATATATACAATTGGGGATTTCAAAAAATTTCCTTATATATAGTAAGTAATTCTGCCGCCTTAATATAAACAGAATCGAAAATAATAGGTGTTATAGTGAGTTGTAGTAGAAATAGCACGATAAGCTTCCTAAAACCATAGGAATCGCCCCCTTTCTTCACTATCATTATAACACCTATACATTAGTTGTGCAAATAATATGATATTTTTTTATTAGTCCTCAGACAAGCATATTATAGAGCGTTTCATTCCCATTTAAGTTAATATAAGCTGGATCAAAACCTTCCATTCGACGAATTAAGCCTGCATAATCATGCTTATCTGCCAAAGCGATCCCAATCAATACTGGACCTGTTCCCTTACTAGCTCGCTTGATATACTCAAAACGGGTGATATCATCATTTGGCCCCAAGATATCATTTACAAACTCACGCAAAGCTCCTGGACGCTGTGGGAAATTGACCACAAAGTAATGTTTGATCCCATCATAAATCAAGGCACGCTCTTCCATTTCTGGCATACGGTTGATATCATTATTCCCTCCAGAAATGATACAACAAATGGTTTTCCCCTTGATATATTCAGCTAAAACCTCTAAAGAGGCGATACTAGCTGCTCCAGCAGGTTCTGCAACAATCCCTTGCTTAGAGTAGAGGTCAATCAAAGTTTCAGAAATCAATCCCTCATCGACACCTACCAAAGTTTGAACATGTTGACGCGTTGCTTCATAGGTCAACTGTCCTACCTTTTGCACAGCAATCCCATCCGCAAATTTGTCAATTTCTTTGAGTTTAACAGGTCCACCAGCTTCAAAAGCAGCTTTCATGGAACGCGCTCCATTAGCCTCTACCCCAATGACTTCAATTTCTGGACTTGTTTCCTTGATATAGGTAGAAACCCCGGCAATGAGACCGCCACCACCAACAGGGACCAAGACAGCATCAAAGTCAATCGATTCTTTTCGAGCTTCTTCTAAAATCTCATAAGCAACTGTTCCTTGACCCGCTTGGACATGAGTATCATCAAAGGGAGCAATAAAGGTACGATTTTCAGAGACTGTAAATTCTTGAGCTGCTTTGGCTGAGGCATCAAAGGTATCTCCAACTAGTTTAATGGTTACAAAATCCCCACCAAAAAAGCGAACCTGACCAATCTTTTGTTGCGGAGTGGTAATGGGCATAAAAATAGTAGCAGGAATTTTCATCTCATTACAAGTATAGGCAACTCCCTGCGCATGATTTCCCGCAGAAGCACAGACTACCCCACGCTCACGTTCTTCCTTGCTGAGCTGAGAAATAGCATAATAGGCACCACGAATTTTAAAGGAACGAACACGCTGGGCATTTTCTTTTTTCAAATAAATCTTAGCACCATACTTCTCCGATAAATAATGGTCGTAATCCAGTGGGGTATTCACAACCACACCATTCAAGACCTTATGAGCCTTGATAATATCTTTTGAACTTAACATATAAAACCTCTTTTTCTATAAAAAACAGTCACTAATGACTGTTTTTTTAGTTATTCATCTCCAAAAACTTCAGCAACACTTTCATGATATTTATGAGCCATACGAATTGAAAACTCTTTAGGAAGTTCATAACGATTTGTGGAAATCCAATCATATAACCATTCTGCCAAACTTTCTTCACTATCATTACGATGGAAGATAAAATAGTTTAAAACTTCTTTATATTCTACATCATTCAAATCCAGCGTGTCTACAAATTGACTACGAGGAACAAAATTAGAATCTAATTTTCTTAGTTGATCTGTCAATTCTCCCAATTGTAAATCCAACTGAAAAAATAATTTTTGCAGTTGCCTATCAGTTTCATCACATCCTGTCTTGATAGAAAACAAATTGGTAATATTCATATGATTTCAACCCCTAAATAAGTATATCTAATATCCCACGAATAGCTGAAGCTACTATTTTAAGCAAAATTCTTTGCTTTCTAATTAGTTATAGATTTTGAATGCATCATCGTCGTTTTTACCAACGAAAGGCATTGCTTTACGCAATTCTGCACCAACTTTTTCAATTTCAAGGTTAGCTGCTTGTTCACGGTAAGCAGTCAATTTTGGACGTCCAGCTTTATAGTCATTTACAAAGTCATTTGCAAATTTACCATTTTGGATGTCTGCCAAGACAGCTTTCATATTTTCTTTAACTTGCTCAGTAATCACACGTGGACCTGATACATAGTCACCGTATTCAGCAGTGTTTGAAATAGATTGACGCATTTTCTTGAATCCACCTTCATAGATCAAGTCAACGATCAATTTCATTTCGTGAAGAACTTCAAAGTAAGCCAATTCTGGAGCGTAACCTGCTTCTGTCAAGACTTCGAAACCTGCTTCGATAAGGGCAGTCAAACCACCACAAAGTACAGCTTGTTCACCAAACAAATCTTCTTCAGTTTCTTCTTTGTATGTTGTTTCAAGAAGACCTACACGAGCTGCTCCAACACCTTTACACCAGTCCATAGCAATGTTTTTCGCATTTCCTGTTGCATCTTGGTATACTGCGTAAAGAGCTGGTACACCAAATCCTTCTTCGTAAGTACGGCGTACCAAGTGCCCTGGTCCTTTAGGAGCACACATAAAGACATCTACATCCGCAGGAACTTTGATAAATTCGAAGTGAATGTTGAAACCATGAGCAAATCCAACTGCATTCCCAGCTTCCAAGTTTGGAGCGATTTCTGCTTCGTACAATTCTTGTTGGATTTCGTCTGGTGCCAAAATCATGATAACATCAGCCAATTTAGTTGCTTCTGCTACTGTGTAAGTGTCAAATCCATCTTCTTTTGCTTTGTCAAAAGATTTACCTGGACGTACACCGATGATGACATCGCGACCTGAGTCACGCAAGTTTTGAGCATGCGCATGTCCTTGTGAACCATAACCGATAACGGCGATTTTTTTACCGTCAAGTGCTGCTACTTTAACATCTTTTTCGTATTCCATTTGAACTGCCATAGTTTTTCTCTCTTTTCTATCATTTATTGCCTTTTAGGCTGGTTTAACAAATTTAAGTTGGATTTTTAGTCACGGGTAAATCCAGTTGCACCCGTTCGAGCAATATTGCGAATACCGTATGGTCGAATGACTCGTAATAGAGCTTCACTCTTTTCAGCATTTCCTGTCATCTGAATGGTAATCGAGCTTGGCGCTACGTCTACCACTGTTGCACGGAAAGGTTGAATAATCGCTAGAATCTCAGCTCGCTTCTCAGCTGGCGCTGACATCTTAACCAAAATCACCTCGCGCTCCAAATGAGGCTTGTCTGTAATATCACGAATGCGAATCACATCAATCTGACGATTGAGTTGCTTGATAATTTGCTCCACTTCATCATGAGAAGCAACATCAATAATAATGGTGATACGCGATACATTCGGATCTTCTGTTGCTCCAACAGAGATGCTTTCAATATTAACCTGACGACGAGATAAGACACCTGTAAAGCGATTGAGGACTCCTGAACGATTTTGTAGTTTTGCTGTTAACATTCTACGCATGGAACTTCACCCCCAACATCTCATGATTACTCTTACCAGCCGGTACCATTGGTAACACCTGTTCCTTACGAGAAATATCTACCTCAATTAGCATAGGAACATGCTCAGTGATGACTTCAAGGTCTTGAGCCAAGGTCTCAGGATTGTCAAACTTATAGTTTTTAATACCATAAGCCTGCGCCATCAATTGGAAATCAGGAAGGGTATCAAAGACCGACTCTGATGTTCTTCCTTCATAGAAGGATTCCTGCCACTGGCGAACCATTCCAAGTGAATGATTGTTCAGCATAACCACCTTGATTGGCACCTTGTAAATATTCAAAATAGCCAACTCCTGGTTGGTCATTTGGAAACCACCATCCCCAACAAACAAGACTACTTCCTTATCTGGGTTAGCAATTTTAGCCCCGATTGCTGCTGGAATTCCGAATCCCATGGTTCCTAAACCACCTGAAGTCACTAACTGACGTTCATTTTGGTAGGGATAATACTGGGCTGTCCACATTTGGTGTTGACCAACATCTGTTACCACAATGGCATCTCCATTCGTCAATTCACCAATGCGTTCAATAACTGCTTGCGGTTGAACCACACGCTCTTTCTTATCATAAGAACGAACACGGTTCTTGTCTTTAGTAACTTTCTCAATCCATTTCTCAGTATTGTTATGAACTGTCGGTTCTGCTAGCAACATTTGCAAGGCTTTCTTAGCATCTCCAACTACAGGAATATCTGCACTGATAATCTTGCCAATCTCGGCTGGGTCAATATCAATATGGGCAACCTTAGAATTCTTAGCAAAAGTCTTTGGATTTCCTGTCAAACGGTCATCAAAACGAGAGCCAATACTAATCATAAAGTCCGTCTCTGTCATGGCAATATTCGCTGCGAAAGAACCGTGCATCCCCCCCATTCCAAGGAAGAGTGGGTGAGTCGTTGCAATTGTTCCTTGACCTAAGAGAGTTGTTACGACTGGAATTTGATAGCGTTCTGCAAATTCATTTAATTCTGCCGCAGCCTCAGCATAACTAATTCCACCACCAGCTAACAAGACTGGCTTTTTAGCCTTGGACAATTGCTTCAAGATTTTCTTGATTTGCATATCATTTGGTTCAAGAGTCGGCTGATAGCTTGGTAGGTTCACTTCTGGTGAATAAATGAAGTCTGTTTCTAAAGCAGATACGTCTTTAGGTAGGTCAATGACGACTGGCCCTGGACGGCCTGTAGTCGCGATATGGACAGCTTCCGTGATGATACGCGGAATATCAGCTGTCTCACGAACTTGGTAATTGTACTTAGTGATTGGCATGGTAATTCCCACGATGTCTGCCTCCTGAAAGGCATCCTTCCCAATCCCTGCTCGCCCTACCTGACCTGTAAAGACCAAAAGGGGAACACTATCGCTCATGGCATCCGCAATCCCTGTAATGGCATTTGTTGCTCCCGGTCCGCTAGTAACGACGGCAACACCCAACTTTCCAGTTGATTTAGCATAACCTTCAGCTTCATGCAGACAACCTTGCTCATGGCGTCCTAGAATGTGGTGAATACCTTTAAAATTATATATCGCATCATAAAAAGGCAAGACTGCACCACCAGGATAACCAAAGATGGTATCAATTCCTAAATCACGAAGTGTTTCCAAAACTAGGTCCGAACCCGTCTTAGGAGATTCTAAACTGATTTTCTCCATTGTTCCCCTTTCTTTCCTCTTAAAAATAACTTGTTACTATCATACCATTTTTTAAAAAATTTTCAAGAGAAAAGAAGAAATTTTCTGAATTTTCTATTTTAACGTTTATTTATGAATGTTATTTTTGTTTTTATTAAAAAGATACCGTTTTCATTTACTAAAAAAGAAAAAAGAACTGATTTCTCAGTCCTTCATTAATCGGCTCTTATTCCACACTAAATAGATAGGGGTAAACAGGTTGTTGACCTTGGTGGATTTCAACTTCAAGATCCTCAAATTCTTCTGCGATTTCTTGAGCGATTTCATTGGCAAGTTCTTCGCTTCCGTCTTCACCGACATAGAAGGTTACGATTTCACTGTCTTCATCCAACATATGTTTCAAAGTTTCTGCCAAGGTTTGGTGCATGTCAGGGTTTGACACGAGGATTTTCCCATCCACCATACCTAGATTATCGTTTTCATGGATTTCTAAACCATCGATCGTTGTATCACGCACGGCTGTTGTGACGCTTCCGCTAACGACATCGCTAAGAGCAGCTGTCATACGCTCTTGGTTTTCTTCAATGGACTTGCTTGAATCAAAGGCAAGAAGACTTGTCAAACCTTGAGGAAGAGTGCGAGCCTCTACCACTACTGCTGGTTGCTCCAAAACTTCTGCCGCAGATTGAGCTGCCATGAAGATATTCTTGTTATTTGGCAGGAAGATGATGTTACGGGCATTGACCTGTTCAACAGCCTTGATAAAGTCTTCTGTTGAAGGGTTCATGGTTTGACCGCCTTCGATAACATAATCCACACCTTGAGAACGGAAGATATCTGCTAGACCTTTACCAGCCACCACAGCAATCAAAGCATACTCTTTTTCTTCAGCTGGCTTGCTAACTTGGGCAGTTTCTTTCTCAATCTGTGCTTCGTGTTGGTTACGCATATTGTCAACTTTTACCTTGACCAAGCTACCATATTTTAGACCTTCTTGCATGACAAGTCCTGGATCTTCTGTATGGACATGGACTTTGACGATTTCATCATCATTGACAACGAGGAGAGAATCTCCAAGTTCATTCAAGTAGTTACGGAATTCATCGTAGTCAAAATCTTTGGCATAGGTTGGACCTTGCTTAAGAGCTACCATGATTTCAGTACAGTAACCAAAGTTGATATCCTCAGTCGCCACATGACCAGCCACAGACTTGTGGTGCTCTGCATTGATCATTTCACTCATATTGGCAGGAGTCGCTACAAAGTCCTCAGATGCAATATATTCACCAGTAAGGGCAGAAAGGAAACCTTCGTAGATAAAGACCAATCCTTGACCACCTGAGTCCACAACGCCAACTTCCTTCAATACTGGAAGCATGTCTGGCGTTTTAGTTAGAGCTGTTTTAGCACCTTCCAAGGCTGCGCGCATGACTTCAACAGCATCATCTGTTTGCTCAGCTTTTTTCTTAGCACCGATAGCAGCCCCACGAGAAACTGTCAAAATCGTTCCTTCAACTGGTTTCATCACTGCCTTATAGGCAACTTCAACACCTGATTGGAAGGCAAGGGCCAAGTCTTGACCTGTTAACTCGTCTTTATCCTTGATGGCTTGTGAAAATCCACGGAAAAGCTGAGACATAATAACTCCTGAGTTCCCACGCGCACCCATCAAAAGCCCTTTAGCAAGAATGCTCGCTACCTCTCCAACTGTAGAAGCTGGCTTGTCTGCAACTTCTTTAGCTCCATTTTCGATGGTCATCCCCATGTTTGTTCCAGTATCTCCATCTGGAACAGGGAAGACGTTTAATGAATTGACATATTCAGCTTGCTTATTCAAGCGAGTTGATGCAGCCTGCACCATTTCTTGAAATAAGCTAGTAGTAATTTTTGACACGGTTATTCTCCTACAACTTTGATATTTTGAATGTAGACATTTACAGTCTGAGCAGTAATTCCAAGCTGGTTTTCCAAGCTAAAGGCAACACGCTCTTGAATGTTTTTTGACACTTCACTAATCTTTGTTCCGTAGCTTAACACGGTATACACATCAACTGCAATGCTTCCATCTTCGGCTGCCTTTACGACGACACCTTTGGAATAATTTTCCTTACCTAGAAGGGCTTGGAAATTATCTTTGAGGGCATTTTTACTAGCCATACCGACCACACCAAAAATTTCAGTTGCTGCTCCACCTACGACGGTTGCAATCACTTCATCTGTTAGTTCGATTTGACCATCTTTTGTATTAATTTTTACAGTCATCCTTTTTACCTCAACTAGTTGATACTCTATTTTATCATATTTCAGCCCAAGTGTAAAAGCAGAATACTGTATCAGCGGATATTTACTCTGCTTTTAAAATGATTTTTTCACTATGTCAAAAGAAAAAGACCCTGAGGTCTCCTTGCTTTTATTATTAAACGCGTTCAACTTTACCTGATTTCAAAGCGCGAGCTGAAGCCCAAACTTTTTTAGGTTTACCATCGATAAGAACAGTAACTTTTTGAAGGTTTGGTTTTACGGCACGTTTTGTTTGGTTCATCGCGTGTGAACGGTTGTTTCCTGATACAGTCTTACGACCTGTAAAGTAACATACTTTAGCCATTGTGTTTTCCTCCTATTAAATCTAATATAGCGGATGTGCTAGCACTACATACCGTACTATGTTATCACACTTTCTTCATTTTTGCAAGGGAATTGGAAGATTTTTTTATTTATTGTGATTCGAATGTGATATTGAAAGTTCTATAATGAAGTTAGCCACCCAGCCCTCCTAAAAATTAGATGTTTTAACTAGCTTATAGCTAGCCCTCGATTTCATTTGATAAGAGGCTTGATGCTGTTAGGCTGACAAGCCAAGGCTAAGATTAGCTTTGGTTTAGCTGACAAAACTGCTTCAAGGGTTCCTCTTGTCAAATGAAAGCTCTTCTAGGCATAAGAAAACACCTCTGTGTTATACTTGTTGTTCAATCACAAACACAAGAAAGGCACAGAGATGAAAAGCCATTATACTACAAAAGCCAAACATTTGACAATCGATAGCCGTCGCTTAATCGAAAGATGGAAAAAAGAAGGGAAATCAAATAGAGAAATCGCCTCTTTACTT
>NZ_VMLM01000071.1:0-6248 GCF_013276695.1 Streptococcus sp. 4155 | reverse complement strand
GCAAAAGATAGTCTTTCACCATTTTCACGATACTGCCTACTGCTACTGCTAAAAAGCCTGTCGCAAAAGCGATAATAAATTCATTAAATTGTGTCATGTGTTGTTTCCTTTCTATTCTCTATAAAACTTAACATTAACGCTACCTATATACTCCCTTAAGTTTGTACCAGTTAGATATATGACTCCTCGGTTATACATATCAGCCTGAATTCTTATTAATCTGCTATTATTGAGTTGTACATATCGTATAGCAGCAACCTTAATATCATTACCTTTAATATCAATATTGTACCCACCCCAGTACTGCCACATTCTTGTGTTTAACACTTCCAATAATAATGACGGTCCACTCGACCACACCAACCTATCGCCAATATAGCGCTTGACAATCTCTCTACTTCCTAACATGATTCTTACTCTATCTCTCATAGCTTCACCTACTTAAAAATATCGTAAATCGTGTGAGGGTCTTTGGTAGTAATAGCATCGTACTGCTCTTGCGTACCGGCCCAATAGTTGAGTGCCTGCGAACCGTTCTGATTGACAATGTTCTGACCTGGAACTCCACTTCGCCCTTGTTCACCATCGTTGACATTATCCAAATGGGTAAAAGCAGAGGCTCTCAATCCTCTGTAATTCACTTCAATGCGAACTTCAAACCAACCACCAGAACGCTGAGAAGCACTCCATGTGCCAAATTTTCCTGCTGAATCAGGGGTCTGATTTCTCAAAGAACGCCAGTTTGTATAGCCAAAACCACGGTAGTAATAATCAAGAGTATAGCCGCTCGTGACTGCTTCGCCATCGTAGAATACATCCGCAAACAAATTCAATCGGCTAGTAGAGCCATTCTTATAAGAACCCTCAATACGAACGCTGGCATTCAAACTATGCCCATTATCCCCTTTTAAGCTATCCCGTTGAGTCGGTGTCAGCGTATCGAATGATGGACGATTTTCTAAGGCGGAAATCCTAGCCTTGATGGGGATATCATTGTACAACTCCCATTTTTGGGCATAAGTAGACAAGTCTTGGTGGGAGGTCAAGTAGCCTTTCTCTTCCAGCTCCGCTTTTGTAACGAGGGTTTCTGGATGGACTTTCGGTCTACTCTCAAGGGTGTCCAGTCTTTTCTTAACCTCCCTATCCTTTAGCTCTGAGTCTTCTTTGATAGCCTTGACATCCTCACCGATTGCTCTTGCTAGATTTTCAAGGTTACTCATAGCACTCACGCTTTCGCTGCGTTATAAGTCGCTACCAAGTCAAGGTTGGCAATCTGGTCTACACGTCCGCTGACTTCAGTTACTTTGCCAAGAAGTGCGCTATTTTCATCTTGTCCCATACTTGTGATTTTTTCCGCGATTTCTTTCAGTGTGTCCAAATTCTCAGGCGTCCCCTCACCCAAGATTTCAGCCTTGACCTCTGATTTAGCTTGAGAGATTGCTTGGTTCATGTCAGACGTGCTGACTTTCGTTTTCAGCTCTTCGTTTACCTTTTTGTTATCTTCCCCCACTGCCTGTGCGAATGCTGTTAATTTTGTAGTATCCATTTTGTGTTACACCTTTCCTAAATTGTAATAAAAGAGCAGGTCTGGCAATTCCTGACCTACTGGGCTCTCGCCTACAGTTCTACCTGCAAGCTGTTTCTCAACTTCTTTTGCAATATCCAGCTCTTTTAAAGCGTGGACTTCTTCTGTGACCAATTCCTTATCTGAGGCCACTATCTTGATATGGACAGATTTATCACTGGGGAAAACATAGCCTCCAGCCGTGATTTCCAAGCGATAACTCCCAATGGGCAAGATAGCGTCCAGATGAAAACTCACACCTTGACCGGTAACGGTTACCTGCTTCTTCCACTGGTAGCCCTCCTTGGTCAGACTGATCAGCGCCTCCTCCCCTTCCAGAGAGGAAATCACTTGGTAGTCTTCGTCTAAGAGGGCAAAACCAAAGGTGGAAGCCAAGTCCCCTTGCTTAATCAGGTGCCCACCGTCAATTTGCCGCAAATTGGTCATATTGAGATTACAGACCATTCTGCACCTCTTTCTTTACTGTTTACTTTGTATCAAGGTTTTCAGTTCTCTCACATCTTCACCTAGCGATTTGACCTGTTCAGCCAGCACCAGAATAGCCTTATTTTGTTCGTCATGGTTATCCAATCTTTTGTTAGCCGACATTCGAAATTCGCGTAAGTTCTCAATGTCTTTTTCTATGGCTGTCATGCGATTTTCCTGCTTGGTTGCCCTGTCCTTCATGGAAAAGTACAAGACAACCACAGGAATCAGAGAAAAGAGAAACCGAATTAATAAGTGCTCAATCTCTGTCATAAACACCTCGCTAGTTTGCCAAGTGGCTCAAACCACGTCGCTTCAATTCCTTGCGCACACGGTCTTTCCAGCGTTTATGTACCCATGAAAAGTCAACTGCTCCACGTTCCAGTAGGTTGATGTACATGTCGATTTTGGCTTGGTCTAGTGTAATCTTACTCATTGCTGCTACCTCCATTGTCTTCACTAGGGCTCTCTTGGTTTGTCGTTTCAGAAATATCATCTTCTTTCTCGCTTTCTTTCTTATCTTCTACCGCTGGGGTTGGTTGTGCTTCTTCAGCTTGGTTTTCTGTGTCCGTAACCTGAGGGGTGTCCTCCTCTGCCTCCTCCTGATCAGACTCTCCTTGAGCTTCCAGCTCTTCCAATCGCGCTAAGATATCCTCAATATCCTGAGCATTCTGGAGATTGACCTTCTGCATGCCATCCATGAGCTGGTTGGCTCTCTCCAGCGCTTCCGTCGTCTTAGCCAGTTGTTCTTGGTTCTTGACAATGGCACTAGTCGGGTCAAGTTCAGTGCGAACCAATTCCAAAACCGCTTGGATAAGGGCGTCCTCACTATCCTGTGTGTGGTCACCTGGCAATTCGCACTGCTCATAAGAATAGCGCCCCTTGTTTTCCATCTTGATTGCGACAACTGTTACATTTTCCCCACCTTTCAAGTAGGGATTGATTGCTACTTCGTAATTCATTCCTTATTTCCTTTCATTTTCGCTTGCGTTTCGTCAAAAAGTTCTTTAAGCGCTGGGTCATATTCCAGCACCGCCTTAAAGGCCTGTAATTCAGCCAAAGCCAGCCTATGGTGTACATTTAAATGCGCATAGTTCAATTCGATATCAGCCAAACGGTCGACGAGCGACTCAGCGACTAGCTTGTCGATTGTGTGATTATCCATGTCTGTTCTCCATTTTTTCTATTTTTTGATTTAATTCTTGAATGGCCTTGATTAAGTAAGGAACTAAAGCGGTATAGTCTATATGTAGATAGCCATCTGGATTCTCAGGATCTCGTGAGACAATTCTTGGAACGATGGTTTCAGCCTCTTGAGCTATTAGACCAATCTCCTCATGTTTCTTACTTTCGATGAAATCAAATGCAACCATTCTTAATCTGTTGATTTTGTCCAAGGCTTTCACAGCTGTATCTGTGATGTTCTCTTTTAAGCGTCTGTCTGATTTTTGTTCCATCCAATACTTCACGCTACCACTACCGACCTGATTCCACCAAACAACCGCATTCCTTCCGCCTTTGGGATTCCAACCATCACCAAAGACGTCTTTACTTCCAAGTTCGATACCATTTAAAAACACAGGAGAACGAGAAAAAGTAGTATTCCCATAGAAGTTTGCTCTCGATGAATTCGAAAAGTCAACCCTACCGTGGAAATTTGCTCCGTTTCGGCAATGCATGTTTCCTAACGTTGTCACATACCAAGCATTGGGGCCAGGACTGTTCCAACTGTAACCCCAGTTCGCCCAAAATGCGGTATTTTCGCCATTGTAGCTTCCGCCTTCGCCGTTTCCCATGCCGACCGAGAATTGGTTGACACCAGAAATCCAGCGACCTCTTCCTTGAGCAAAACGACCAATTGTAAACCCTCCTATTTGACCCTGATAAGCTTCTAAGAAAGTCGAGCGATTCACAACTGATTCAATCTTAGTCGCAAAGATACGTTTAGAAGTTAGTTCTCCAATAAAGGCGTCGTTGGCAATAAGTTTTCGAATAAAGGCATGATCAAACTTTACCTTATCAGCTGTGACCGCTTCGGCAGCTAAAACAGCTGTCGTTACTGAACCTGATTCAAAATTAGCTGTCTTCAACTTATCAACCATGGCAGACTTGATGACTGCTCTGTCAATCAGGGTCTCGCCTGTTATATGGGTTAATTTCCCAGAAAGACGATTATGACCATTGGCTCCTAGATTGATACCCGAAATCAAATCACCTGCACTGTTGATGTTTTGAACCAACCAGGAGCCAGCTAGCTGAGTCATTTTTGTTTGCGTGGCTTCAAGCTTCTTATTCGCATCTGCGACTGCATCTTCTGGATGTGGTTGCCATGTTCTAGGTTTATAACCTTTGTACAAGTCAACTTCTGTAATATACAAATCAGCTGTTCCTGATGATGAGCCATTGTTCTCAAAACGAATGTAAGCATTATCCATTTCTCCGGAATTAAAAGTTACTGAGACATCTTCGCATCTAGAGGTAGATAGTTTCTTGCTGCTAACAACTTTCTTAAAGATTGTGAATCCATCGCTCTCGTCTGCTCTTCGTCCCAAAATATAAACATCATAGCTTGCTAGAGCACTGTTGTTAAATCCTCTAAAATTCAGTACATAGTCAGTATTTCGTTCAAGATTAAAACGGTGACTAGACAAAAAGTTTTTGTTTTTAGTTGCATTGCTTAAACGCATAAGGTCTTTCTGCCCGTTGTGATAAAAGCTATGCTTAACCAATCTTCCTAAATTTTGAGTTGAGACCCATTTATTCGTATCATTTTTAAAATCACTATTCTTAATGAGGTTAGGGCCGCTTACACTATATTTCCCAACCTCAACCTGAAACAGTTGATTGGTCATAGCCATGCGAGCAACCTTATCCGCAATTCCATTTTCAGTATTGCCCAAAATCCGCTCGTAAAGTTCACTGGTTTCCTTAACACGCTGGAAGTCAGTAGTCTCTACCTTACCTGCCAGTTGATGGGATAGGTTCGCAATGTTCCTGGTCATATCCTGCTTATAAGTTGTTATTTGGCTTGAAATATCCCTAAATGTCCCGTCGGCAGATTGACGATAGCTAGCTATTTGGCTAGTTATTTCTCTATTCGCACTCGTTTTAACTCCTTCAATTCTCCGATGAATCCCCTCCACGTCTTCTTGATAGCTTGATTTCCCTACATAATCTCTGGATATCTGCTCACGAACTGCTCTTGCTTGTCTCGTGCTCTCCTCACGAGTATAGCGCTGTAAGCTTTCCTGTCTTTGACCATCTTGAGTAACATAGGCCTGAACAGCCGACAAATCCGTTCGCAATTCCTGCGCTGTTCGCTCAAAGCTAGCCTTAGCTTGTGTGATGAGACCATTGGTGTCTTCAAGCGCTGGACTCCAGTCTGTCGCTAGGGTACCTTTTTCAAGTTTAATCCTACGAATGAAAAGAGTTCCTCCGTATCCTAAATCTGAATTGAATAGGGTCATCTGTAGCTTGGATTCAGAGGGCGCATCCTCTTTAAAAAATACCGGACCTGTAAGCCTAAATCGCTGCCACTCCCTAGTCGCAGTGAACTCTTTTTGTCCCTCTATACCAAAGCCATTCGCCCCACCATGCGACATATGGAAAGGAAAAGAACCATCAACTTCATCGAGTTTACAATCAAACGAGAGAGTCCAAGTTGTCCCAATATCGGACTTTGAAAGATAGGGATCTAGATTATCAAACACAAAACCAAAACGAGACTGTTGAATTTTCTCGGAATCACGATAATAGTTCCGACCACCAACTTGCATATTTGAAAATTCTTCTCGTAATTTCCCTGCTTCAGCCCTAATCAATGTCTTATCTGCCTTGTCCTTGGTTGCGTTCAGGATTTCCTGACGGATAGAGCCAGCCTGCACCTCAAATTCAGCCGTACTAAGCTTCTGATTTAGTTGGCTCTGGGTATCTCTTTCTAACCTCCTCACAGACTGCCTAATATTCTCAGCAGTCACATTGAGGGAGCTGATATCCGCTTTGGTTCTGAGACCTTCAGTCAAACGCCTCACTCCAGCATCAAGCGCATCAGCGCGCTGATTAAAACGAGAGGTCATTGTTGAAATACGAGTAGAGCTCTCTTCTTGTATACGGTCTATCTGACTCGTCAGAGTCTCTGCTGTTTGCCTGACTTCTGATTTGTTAGCTTTCCCTTCCATTCTGTTCGTCAGTGCAGTTA
>NZ_VMLM01000070.1:409-31375 GCF_013276695.1 Streptococcus sp. 4155 | reverse complement strand
AAAAAGATCAAGGATGCTTTCTTGCATCTTGAAGAGAGGGGAATTTTGACCCTAATTGGTCGAAAACCTTCCCAACATTATCTTTCTGACTATTTTTTATACTCAATGAAAATCAAAGAGCAAACTAGGAAACTAGCCGCAGGTTGCTCAAAGCACTGCTTTGAGGTTGCAGATAAGACTGACGAAGTCAGGAACCATACCTACGGCAAGGCGACGTTGACGTGGTTTGAAGAGATTTTCGAAGAGTATTAATACTAGGAAAAGGACAGTTAAAACCTTCTGTGTTATACTAGAGATATGTTAGATTTGAAAGAATACGGTATTGTCATGTGGCCGGAGGAGAAGATTATTTCTTTCCGTGAGAAACTTCTCAGTTGGTATGATGAAAACAAAAGAGATTTACCCTGGCGTAGAAGTAAAAATCCTTATCATATCTGGGTCTCTGAAATTATGCTCCAGCAGACCAGGGTGGATACGGTTATTCCTTATTATGAACGATTCTTGGACTGGTTTCCAACAGTGGAAAGTTTGGCGAATGCACCTGAGGAGCGTTTACTGAAGGCTTGGGAAGGTTTGGGTTATTATTCTCGAGTTCGTAATATGCAGGCTGCAGCCCAGCAGATTATGGCTGACTTTGGGGGTCAATTTCCAAACACCTATGAAGGAATTTCTAGCTTGAAAGGGATTGGTCCTTACACAGCAGGAGCCATTTCCAGTATTGCTTTTAACTTGCCTGAGCCAGCTGTAGATGGTAATGTCATGCGGGTTTTGGCGCGTCTGTTTGAAGTCAACCACGATATTGGGATTCCAAGTAATCGAAAAATTTTTCAGGCAATGATGGAGATCTTGATTAATCCGGATCGTCCGGGTGATTTTAATCAAGCATTGATGGACTTAGGGTCTGATATTGAGTCTCCTGTAAATCCCAGACCTGAAGAAAGCCCAGTCAAGGACTTTAGTGCGGCATATCAGAATGGAACCATGGACCGTTATCCAATTAAATCTCCTAAGAAAAAGCCGGTTCCTATTTATCTTAAAGCCTTAGTTGTGAAAAATTCTCAAGGACAATTTTTACTTGAAAAAAATGAAAGCGAAAAGCTCTTGGCAGGTTTTTGGCATTTCCCCTTTATAGAAGTTGATAACTTTTCGCAAGAAGAGCAGTTTGACCTCTTTCATCAGGTTGCGGAAGAAAGTGTGAACTTTGGTCCCAGTCCAGAAGAGAGTTTTCAGCAGGACTATGACCTAGATGTTGATTGGCTTGATGTTTGTTTTGATACAGTCCAGCATGTTTTTAGTCATCGAAAATGGCATGTACAGATTGTAGCAGGTCAGGTGAGTGACTTCCATGATTTTTCAGATAGGGAAGTTCGTTGGCTTTCACCAGAAGAATTCAAGAATTACCCACTTGCCAAACCCCAACAAAAAATCTGGCAGGCTTATGCAAAAGCCAACTTAGACAGTAACAAAGACTAGCTATCGTGTCTTCTTGTTATTTTTTTGGTATAATAGTAGAGAAAAAGGTGAACATATGAAAAAAATACTAATTGTAGATGATGAGAAACCAATCTCGGATATTATCAAGTTTAATATGACCAAGGAAGGTTACGAAGTTGTAACTGCTTTTAACGGTCGTGAAGCGCTAGAGCAATTTGAAGCAGAGCAGCCAGATATTATTATTTTGGATTTGATGCTTCCGGAAATTGATGGTTTAGAAGTTGCTAAGACCATTCGTAAGACAAGTAGTGTACCTATTATCATGCTGTCGGCTAAAGACAGCGAATTTGATAAGGTTATCGGTTTGGAGCTTGGGGCGGATGACTATGTAACCAAACCCTTCTCCAATCGTGAGTTGCAGGCGCGTGTTAAAGCTCTTCTGCGTCGTTCTCAACCTATGCCAGTAGATGGGCAGGAAGCAGAAAGTAAACCTCAACCTATCCAAATTGGGGATTTAGAAATTGTTCCAGACGCCTACGTGGCTAAAAAATATGGAGAAGAACTAGACTTAACCCACCGTGAGTTTGAGCTTTTGTATCATTTGGCATCGCATGCAGGTCAAGTCATTACGCGCGAACACTTGCTTGAGACTGTCTGGGGTTATGACTATTTTGGTGATGTCCGTACGGTTGATGTGACTGTCCGACGTCTGCGTGAGAAGATTGAAGATACGCCCAGCCGACCAGAGTATATCTTGACGCGCCGTGGTGTAGGGTATTACATGAGAAATAATGCTTGATTTACTGAAACAAACCATTTTTACCAGAGATTTTATCTTTATTCTGATTTTGTTAGGTTTCATCCTTGTTGTGACCCTCTTATTACTAGAGAATAGACGTGATAATATTCGATTGAAGCAAGTCAATCAAAAGGTTAAAGATTTGATTGCAGGAGATTATTCCAAGGTTCTTGATATGCAAGGTGGGTCTGAAATCACCAATATTACCAATAATTTGAATGACTTGTCGGAGGTTATTCGTCTCACTCAGGAAAATCTAGAACAAGAAAGTAAGCGGCTAAATAGTATTCTGTTTTATATGACAGATGGGGTCCTTGCGACCAATCGTCGGGGGCAGATTATCATGATTAACGATACAGCCAAGAAGCAACTGGGGTTGGTTCAGGAAGATGTTCTGAATAGAAGCATTTTGGAAGTACTCAAGATAGAAGAAGACTATGAATTGCGTGATTTGATTACCCAAAGTCCAGAATTGTTGCTAGATTCCCAAGATATCAATGGCGAATATTTGAACCTTCGAGTTCGCTTTGCCTTGATACGTCGAGAGTCTGGCTTTATTTCAGGTTTGGTGGCTGTTTTGCATGATACGACGGAGCAGGAGAAGGAAGAACGCGAACGGAGACTCTTTGTTTCCAATGTTAGCCATGAGTTACGGACTCCTTTAACCAGCGTGAAATCCTATCTTGAAGCCTTGGATGAGGGGGCTTTGTGTGAAACTGTAGCACCAGACTTTATCAAGGTGTCTCTGGACGAAACCAACCGTATGATGCGCATGGTGACGGACCTCCTTCATCTTTCACGGATTGATAATGCCACCAGTCACTTGGATGTGGAACTGATTAACTTTACTGCTTTTATTACCTTTATCCTCAATCGTTTTGACAAGATGAAAGGACAGGAAAAGGAAAAAAAATATGAGTTGGTGAGAGATTATCCCATCAATTCTATCTGGATGGAAATTGATACAGATAAGATGACGCAGGTTGTCGACAATATTTTAAATAATGCTATTAAGTATTCGCCAGATGGGGGTAAAATCACTGTCAGAATGAAGACAACTGAAGACCAGATGATTTTATCCATTTCTGACCAGGGTTTGGGGATTCCTAAGCAGGATTTACCACGTATCTTTGACCGTTTCTATCGTGTGGATCGTGCTAGAAGTCGTGCACAAGGTGGTACAGGTCTAGGACTGTCTATCGCTAAAGAAATTATCAAACAACATAAGGGCTTTATTTGGGCCAAGAGTGAATACGGCAAGGGTTCAACCTTTACCATTGTGCTCCCTTATGATAAGGATGCAGTGAGAGAAGAAATATGGGAGGATGAAGTAGAAGACTAGAATGAGTGAAACAGGCTTTAAATACAGTATTTTAGCGTCGGGTTCCAGTGGAAATTCTTTTTATCTGGAAACTTCAAAAAAGAAGTTTTTAGTGGATGCAGGCTTGTCTGGCAAGAAAATTACCAGTCTGCTAGCTGAAATTAACCGCAAGCCAGAAGACCTGGATGCCATCTTGATTACCCATGAGCATTCAGATCATATCCATGGAGTAGGCGTTTTGGCTCGCAAGTATGGTATGGATCTTTATGCCAATGAAAAGACTTGGCAGGCTATGGAAAATAGCAAGTATCTTGGCAAGGTAGATTCTTCACAAAAGCATATCTTTGAAATGGGTAAAACCAAAACATTTGGAGATATCGACATCGAGAGTTTTGGTGTAAGTCATGATGCAGTCGCACCGCAGTTCTATCGCTTTATGAAGGATGATAAGAGTTTTGTCATGCTGACTGATACAGGTTATGTTAGCGATCGTATGGCGGGAATTGTCGAAAATGCGGACGGCTATCTTATTGAGTCCAATCATGATGTAGAGATTTTGCGAGCAGGTTCTTACGCTTGGCGACTCAAACAACGAATCCTATCTGACCTCGGTCACCTTTCTAACGAAGACGGTGCTGAAGCTATGATTCGTACCTTGGGAAACCGCACTAAGAAAATCTACCTTGGTCACTTGTCCAAGGAAAACAATATCAAGGAGCTGGCTCACATGACCATGGTCAATCAGCTAGCACAAGCTGATCTGGGAGTTGGAGTAGACTTTAAGGTTTATGATACCTCACCAGATACCGCAACACCATTGACAGAGATATAGAAAGAACGCTGAGAAGGTGTTCTTTTTATATTGACTGAACACCTAAAAAGTAATACAATGGTGTTACCATTAAAAAAGGGAGCACAAAAGATGGCTACTATTACATTAAAAGTTTCTGAAGCCGATAAAACATTTATGAAAGCAATGGCTAAGTTTGAAGGAGTTTCTCTGTCGGAACTGATCCGCACCAAAACTCTTGAAGCCCTAGAAGATGAATACGATGCTCGTGTGGCAGATTTAGCCTATCAAGAGTATTTAGAAGACTTGGAAAAAGGAGTTGAACCCATTACTTGGGAAGAAATGATGCATGATTTAGGCTTGGAGGATGAATAATTTGTATAAATTAGTTCCGACAAGACGTTTTATCAAGCAATTGAAAAAATTGGACCGTTATACGCAGAAGCTAATTACAAACTATTTACAAACCAATGTTTTGGAAGACCCAAGACGACACGGAAAGGCTTTGGTTGGTAATCGCGTTGGTCAATGGTGCTATAGAATTGGTAATTATCGAGTTATCGTACAAATTGTAGATGATGAATTAGTCATTGCTACTCTAGAAGTTGGTCATCGGAGAGATATTTATTGAATTACTTTTTTCAAGTAAATTTTCATTCTTTTAAATATGATATAATAGGGCTTACAATACAAGAGAGATTGCTTTATGGCAATAGATATTAGTGAAGAGCAGTTGGCTAAGGAGTCTGCTGATTTATTAAAAATACTTTTAAAAGATAGAACAACAAAGAAAAATATAGTTTGGGCGACGCATTCTTATAACTTGTTAGGAAAAGGCTTTAGTCCTAGTGATAGTATTAGTCCAAGTAAGGTTACTGGAAACTATGCTAACTTGATTCAGCCCAGATCTGAAAAATCCAAGTATGAGCAAAAAGATCGTACAAAAATAAGGGCAGAAGTGTTTACACCAACTTGGTTGGTCGCAAAGCAAAATGGATATGTGGAAGCCGACCTTGAAGCTCTGGATCTTGAAGATTATATCCAAGTGCGATGGCTAGAAATTACCTGTGGTGAAGCACCTTATATGGTAACTCGCTATGATACAGTGACTGGTAAGGAAATTCCATTATCTGAACGAGTTGGTTTTGTTGATAGAAAATTGCAGCGCATTAGTCGTGAGGTCTCAGATGAAGTCACCTTTTATGAATTTGTAAAAAAAGCTTATCGAGCTTCTTATGGCTATGAGTATCAAGGAGATTCTCTCCTTTTGGCGCGTGAGAATCTTTTGGCAACTTTTGAGGACTATTATCTAGCTAAGACTGGAAATCAACCAACATTAGAGCAAAAGAAAGAAATTGCGACTATTATTTCTTACAATGTCTTTCAGATGGATGGATTGAAAAAAAGTAGTCCTTATTCAGCTAAACAAAGGCAATCTCAACAATTGAGTTTGTTTGCGGATGAGCTAGAGGTCCAAGATGTAGAAGAATCTAAAACCCATATCAAAGACTGGAAAAAGAATAGAATGATAGGTTTTGAGCGCCTATCTAGCGAGGAAAGTGAAATGAAATTTGATGTCGTGATAGGAAATCCGCCGTATCAGGAAATAGGAGAAGCTAGAGATGAGCCGATATATCACTATTTTATTGATGAAGCTTATAAAATCGCAGATAAATCTATACTAATCACCCCAGCAAGGTTTTTATTTAAAGCTGGTCAAACTCCTAAAAATTGGATGGAAAAGATGCTTGAAGACAAGCATTTAAAAGTTCAATTCTATGAACTTAAAAGCGGTAAAGTATTTACAGGAACGGATATTAAGGGTGGAGTAGCAATAACTTATCGTGATGTTGATAAAGATTTGGGACCAATCGGAGTATTTACTATTTTTGAAACTTTGAATGGTATTGTAAAAAAAATCGAAAAACATCCAGAATTTGAAACTTTTTCTGATTTAGTTTATCCTCAAGGTATTTATAGATTTTCAGATGAACTTTTTTCTGATTATCCAAATGCTGAAAAGCTGCAAGGAAAAGGGACAAAAAATAAAATTGTTTCGAAATCACTAACTCAGTTAGATTTTGTTTTCAAAAACAACGAAGAAAAAGACCATGTTGCTCTACTTGGAAGAATTGGCTCCGAACGTGTTTATCGATATATTAATAAAAAATATTTAGATTTACCGGAAACATTCGAAAATTATAATGTTTTTGTACCAGAAGCTAATGGAAGTGGTGCCTTAGGTGAAGTCTTATCAACACCCCTAATCGGGCATACAGATACTTTTTTATCTATTGGTAATTTTAAAACAAAATTTGAAGCCGATGCTTGTATTAAATTTATTAAAACTAAATTCGCTAGAGTATTATTAGGTGTTTTGAAAGTTACTCAGCATAATTCACGCAAAACTTGGTATTACGTCCCACTCCAAGACTTCACGGTCAATTCAGACATTGATTGGACACAATCAGTGGCTGATATTGACCGCCAGCTTTATCAAAAATATGACCTTTCTCCTGAGGAAATTTCCTTTATTGAGACTCATGTAAGGGAGATGGATTAGAAAAGTATTTTTATTTGACAAATAGCGCTCAGTGATCTATAATTGACACATAGGATTAGGTCAGGAAGCATACGATGCCCTGACCCTTTTTGTACTTATGAGATGAGAAAGTCATTTGTTAGATAAATTGACTTGGTTAGCAAACGTTCAAAAAAGGAATACTTATGCCAGTAGAAATTAAAACCACTAAAGAGATTCATCCTAAAATCTATGCCTACACCACACCGACAGTAACCAGTAATGAAGGCTGGATTAAGATTGGGTATACAGAACGTGATGTCACACAACGTATCAAGGAGCAAACGCATACAGCTCATATAGATACAGACATATTATGGACTGGTGATGCAGCTTATACAGAAGAGCCTGATAAGGGGAAAACTTTCAAGGATCATGATTTCCACCATTTCTTGTCTTTCCATGATGTAGAACGTCGTCCTAAGACGGAATGGTTCTATTTTAATGGAACTCCTGAAAAATCTAAAAATCTATTCGATAAATTTGTTCAGCATGATTTGTCTGGTTATCAACCTGGAAAAGGACAGGACTATACTCTGCGACAAGAGCAAGAAGAAGCAGTTGCTAAGACATTAGCTTATTTCCAAGAACATGCTGGAGGCAAATTTCTCTGGAATGCCAAGCCACGCTTTGGTAAAACCTTGTCTACCTATGACCTAGCTCGACGGATGGAAGCTGTCAATGTCCTAATTGTAACAAACCGCCCTGCCATTGCTAACTCATGGTATGATGATTTTGAAACATTCATAGCAGGTCAGACGACTTACAAGTTTGTTTCTGAATCAGATAGCCTTAAGAGTCGTCCAACTTTGTCACGTAAAGAATTTGTTGGTATTTTAGATGACGATGTAAGACAACTTGCTTTTATCAGTCTCCAAGACTTGAAAGGTTCTGTTTATTTAGGTGGAGAGCACGATAAACTCAAATGGGTGACTGATCTGCATTGGGATTTGTTGGTTATTGACGAGGCTCATGAAGGAGTTGATACCTTCAAGACTGACCAAGCCTTTAATAAGATTCGACGGAATTTTACTCTGCATTTGTCAGGTACACCATTTAAAGCATTGGCTAAGGGAGATTTTACCGAGGAGCAAATCTATAACTGGTCTTATGCTGATGAGCAGGCAGCCAAAACTATTTGGTCGCCTGAGCAAGAAGAGGAAAATCCATATGAAACCTTACCTCAGTTAAATCTCTTTACCTATCAAATGTCTCAGATGATTGGTGAAGAGCTAGAGAAAGGTGCTCAACTTGATGGTGAAAATATTGACTATGCTTTTGACTTGAGTGAATTTTTCGCTACAGATGATAAAGGTAAATTTATCCATGAGCAAGATGTCAAAAATTGGTTAGATACTCTGTCAAGCAATGAAAAGTATCCATTTTCAACCAAAGAACTTCGGAACGAACTCAAGCATACTTTTTGGCTGTTGGAGCGTGTAGCCTCAGCTAAGGCTTTAAAAGCACTACTAGAAGAACACCCCATCTATGAAAACTATGAGATCGTTCTAGCTGCTGGTGACGGACGTATGTCCGAAGAAGACGATAAAGTCAAACTCAAATCCTTGGACTTGGTTAGAAAAGCGATAGCAGGTAATGATAAAACCATTACCCTATCCGTCGGTCAATTGACGACAGGTGTCACTATCCCTGAGTGGACAGGTGTATTGATGTTATCGAATTTGAAATCACCTGCACTTTATATGCAGGCCGCTTTCCGTGCTCAAAATCCTTACTCATGGATCGATAACAAAGGAAATCACTTTCGCAAAGAAAGAGCCTATGTATTTGACTTTGCGCCGGAAAGAACCTTGATTCTCTTTGATGAGTTTGCCAACAACTTATCGCTTGCGACTGCAGGAGGCGGCGGGACTTCGACAACTCGTGAAGAAAATATTAGAGAATTATTAAACTTCTTTCCAGTTATTGCCGAAGACCGTGCTGGTAAGATGGTTGAAATTGATGCCAAGGCGGTTCTAACCATTCCTCGCCAGATAAAAGCTAGAGAAGTTCTTAAACGTGGCTTTATGTCCAATCTATTATTTGATAATATTAGCGGTATTTTCCAAGCTAGTCAAACAGTTCTAGATATTTTAAATGAGCTGCCAGTTGAAAAGGAAGGGAAGGTACAAGATAGTTCTGATTTATTAGACTTTTCAGATGTTACAGTCGATGATGAGGGAAATGCAGTAGTAGACCATGAAATTGTAGTTAATCAGCAAATGCGACTTTTTGGTGAAAAAGTTTATGCGCTGGGTGAGTCAGTTACAGAAGTGATGGCCCAGAATGAGGAAAAATCTCATAGGAAGTTGGCTTCTGAGTTGAGTCAAACAGTTTCTCCAGTGATTGTAGAAGATTTAAAAGCTGAATACAACTTTAAAACTCGGGAAACAGACCAAATCAAGAAACAAATTACAGCAACATTTGAGAATGAAATTCGAAAAAATGATATCGAAAGAAAAATTTCTGAAGCTCATATCAGGGAAGAATTGCAGCAACAAATTAAAGAAGCAGTTGATAAGGAGCAAAAGGATAAGATTCAAGAAGATTTTGATAAACGTTTAGAAGAAAATAATCTCATTCACAAAGAAAAACTAGAGCAAACACTCAAAAAAGAAGTAGAGAAAATGCCTGAGAGATTTATCGAACAGGTTGAGAGAAAACGTGTTGAGCAGTTGAAACAATCAGCTCAAGATGAGATTCGTGACCATCTTCGTGGATTTGCACGAACCATCCCAAGTTTTATTATGGCTTATGGCAATCAATCTCTAACACTTGATAATTTTGATACCTTTGTTCCTGAGCAAGTCTTCTTTGAGGTGACTGGTATTACGATTGATCAATTTCGTTATTTGAGAGATGGAGGACAAGATTTTGCAGGACATCTCTTTGATAAAGCAACATTTGACGAAGCTATTCAAGAATTTCTTCGCAAGAAAAAGGAGTTGGCGGATTATTTTAAAGACCAAAAAGAAGATATTTTTGACTATATTCCACCACAGAAAACCAATCAGATTTTCACTCCTAAACGGGTAGTGAAGAGGATGGTAGATGATCTTGAAAAAGAAAATCCAGGAATATTTGATGATCCATTTAAGACATTTATTGATTTGTACATGAAGTCTGGTCTCTATATTGCTGAACTTGTTAAGCGACTATATAATAGCGAAGGTTTGAAAGATGCATTTCCAAATTCTGAAGAACGCTTAAAACATATCTTAGAAAACCAAGTTTATGGATTTGCTCCGTCTGAGATTATCTATAACATTTCCACTAATTTTATATTTGGCAATCTTTCTAAAGATATCAGTAGGAAGAATTTTGTTTTAGCAGATACCATTCCAGCGGCTAAAGAAGGGCGCATTCAAAAGTTGGTTGATTCCTATTTTGAAAATAATTAAAAAGAAGGCTGAGTCAAAATTCTTTGAAATCAGAAAAAACGCATAAGATAAGGTATTGACAATCCTTGGTATTATGCGTTTTATTGTGGGAAGATGTATAATGGATTGAAATAAGATATGAACAAATCGAGTAGGAAAGGAAAATTGATTTATAGAAATGTTTTAGTAGTCGATGCGTACCGTTATAGATTCAATGCACTATAAAATCTGAAGAAAGCAATTTTTAACCAGATCTTAGAAGCAGTTGTGTACTACTCTAACTTCAATAGACTATATCATACAGCTAAAAAAAACAACTCCCTGATGATTCAAGGAGTTGTCTATAGTTAAATTAATTTTTAGAAGCTTCTTAGAATTCTGGATTTTTCCATGCTTCGTCAATAATAGCTTGCAATTCTTTAGCAGATGCTTGCATTTTTTGAGTTTCTGCATCGTTCAATGGAATGTTTACTGGACGAACGATACCGTGTGCTCCAACGATAGCTGGTTGACCGATAAAGACGTTCTCAATTCCGTATTGACCTTCTTGGAATACGGAAAGTGGAAGTACTGCGTTTTCATCGTCAAGGATTGCTTTAGTGATACGAGCGAGGGCTACAGCGATACCGTAGTATGTAGCACCTTTCTTGTTAATGATTGAGTATGCAGCGTCGCGAACAGAAATGAAGAGTTCTACAAGGTCAGCTTCATTCAAGTCACGGTTAGCTTGCAACCATTGTTCCAATTTTACACCGGCAACGTTAGCATGTGACCAAACGGCAAACTCAGAGTCACCGTGTTCACCCATGATATAGGCGTGAACTGAACGAGCGTCAACACCGATTTTTTCAGCAAGGGCTTGACGGAAACGAGCTGAGTCAAGTGAAGTACCTGAACCGATAACGCGTTCTTTAGGGAAACCAGAGAATTTCCAAGTTGAGTAAGTCAAAACGTCAACTGGGTTAGCAGCAACAAGGAAGATACCTTTGAAACCTGATTCAACAACTTGAGTTACGATTGATTTGTTGATAGCAAGGTTTTTACCTACAAGGTCAAGACGAGTTTCACCTGGTTTTTGAGGTGCACCTGCAGTGATCACAACAAGGTCAGCGTCTGCACAGTCAGAGTATTGAGCTGCATAGATTTTTTTAGGTGAAGTGAAGGCAAGGGCGTGACTAAGGTCAAGCGCATCACCAACAGCTTTTTCATGCAATTGTGGAATTTCGATAATTCCAAGCTCTTGTGCAATTCCTTGGTTAACAAGTGCAAAAGCGTAAGATGAACCTACAGCACCATCACCGACAAGGATAACTTTTTTGTGTTGTTTAGTTGAAGTCATTGTTCTAAACATCTCCTTAATTTTATTAGGGGATTTTCCCTAGACAACTTCATTCTATCACTTTTAAAAAACTTTGTCACGAATATGCCGTATAGTTCTCTATGTAAACGTTTTAGTGGTTTAGAGGCTGAAATAGATGGAAATTTATGGTATAATGTTGTTACTTACTAATTGTGAAATGAGGCATTTATTAATGCAGGATAAAAATTTAGTGAATGTCAATCTGACAAAGGAGATGAAGGCTAGCTTTATCGACTACGCCATGAGTGTTATCGTAGCGCGAGCTCTTCCTGATGTTCGAGATGGCTTAAAACCTGTTCACCGTCGCATTCTCTACGGAATGAATGAATTGGGTGTTACTCCAGACAAACCCCATAAAAAATCTGCTCGTATTACAGGGGATGTCATGGGTAAATACCACCCACACGGGGATTCCTCTATTTATGAAGCCATGGTCCGTATGGCTCAATGGTGGAGCTACCGTTACATGCTTGTAGATGGTCATGGGAATTTTGGTTCCATGGATGGAGATAGTGCTGCCGCTCAACGTTATACCGAGGCACGTATGAGCAAGATTGCTCTGGAAATGCTTCGTGATATCAACAAAAATACAGTTGATTTTGTTGATAACTATGATGCCAATGAACGGGAACCCTTGGTCTTGCCAGCGCGTTTTCCAAACCTTTTGGTTAATGGAGCAACTGGTATTGCTGTTGGGATGGCAACCAATATTCCACCTCATAATCTAGGTGAAACCATTGATGCAGTGAAGTTGGTCATGGATAATCCTGAAGTGACTACCAAGGAATTGATGGAAGTCTTGCCTGGTCCAGATTTTCCAACAGGTGCCCTTGTCATGGGGAAATCAGGTATCCACAAGGCTTATGAAACAGGTAAAGGTTCGATTGTCCTACGTTCTCGTACCGAAATCGAAGAAACTAAGACTGGCCGTGAGCGCATTGTTGTAACAGAATTTCCTTATATGGTCAACAAAACCAAGGTGCATGAGCATATTGTTCGCTTGGTTCAGGAAAAACGCATTGAGGGGATTACAGCAGTACGTGATGAGTCAAACCGTGAGGGTGTTCGATTTGTTATTGAAGTCAAGCGTGATGCGTCAGCCAATGTTATCCTCAATAATCTTTTCAAGATGACCCAGATGCAAACCAACTTTGGTTTCAATATGCTGGCTATCCAAAATGGTATACCGAAAATTTTGTCTCTTCGTCAGATTTTGGATGCTTATATCGAGCACCAAAAAGAAGTAGTTGTTCGTCGTACACGTTTTGATAAGGAAAAAGCGGAAGCGCGCGCTCATATCTTAGAAGGTCTCTTGATTGCGCTAGACCATATCGACGAAGTGATTCGTATCATTCGTGCTAGTGAAACGGATGCGGAAGCACAAGCTGAGTTGATGAGTAAGTTTAAGCTTTCTGAACGTCAAAGTCAGGCCATCCTAGACATGCGTCTTCGTCGTTTGACAGGTTTGGAACGCGATAAGATTCAATCTGAGTATGATGACCTCTTGGCTCTGATTGCGGACTTAGCGGATATTCTTGCTAAGCCTGAACGTGTTTCTCAAATCATCAAAGACGAATTGGATGAAGTTAAACGTAAATTTTCCGATAAACGCCGTACAGAGTTGATGGTTGGACAGGTCTTGAGTCTCGAGGATGAGGACTTGATTGAAGAATCGGATGTCTTAATTACCCTTTCTAACAAAGGATACATTAAACGTCTGGACCAAGCTGAATTTACTGCTCAAAAACGTGGGGGTCGTGGTGTCCAAGGAACAGGAGTGAAAGATGATGACTTTGTTCGTGAGTTAGTGTCAACTAGCACCCATGATCATCTGCTCTTCTTCACAAATAAAGGACGAGTTTATCGTTTGAAAGGTTATGAAATTCCTGAGTATGGTCGGACTGCCAAAGGGCTACCAGTAGTCAATCTCTTGAAATTGGATGAAGACGAAAATATTCAGACGGTTATCAATGTTGAGTCTGATCGCAGTGATGATGCTTATCTCTTCTTTACAACCCGTCACGGTATTGTGAAGAGAACCAGTGTTAAGGAATTTGCCAATATTCGTCAAAATGGTCTCAAAGCGCTGAATTTAAAGGATGAAGATGAGTTAATCAATGTCTTGTTGGCGGAAGGAGATATGGATATTATCATTGGTACCAAGTTTGGTTATGCAGTTCGCTTTAATCAATCAGCCGTTCGTGGTATGAGTCGTATCGCCACTGGTGTGAAAGGTGTTAACCTTCGTGAAGGAGACACAGTTGTTGGTGCCAGCTTGATTACTGATCAAGATGAGGTTCTTATTATCACAGAAAAAGGATATGGTAAGCGTACAGTCGCTACTGAATACCCAACAAAAGGTCGTGGTGGTAAGGGAATGCAGACAGCTAAAATTACCGAAAAAAATGGCTTGCTGGCCGGTCTTATGACTGTTCAAGGGGATGAGGATTTGATGATTATCACTGATACAGGTGTCATGATTCGAACCAATCTTGCCAATATTTCACAAACAGGACGCGCAACTATGGGAGTTAAAGTAATGCGCCTGGATCAAGATGCTCAGATAGTGACTTTCACAACGGTTGCGGTGGCAGAAAAAGAAGAAGTTGGGACAGAAAATGAAACAGAAGGTGAAGAATAATGTCTCATAAAAATAATAAAAAGAAAAACAAGCGAAAAAATCTGCTGACAAATATCCTAGCAGGATTTCTGATATTACTGTCACTGGCTTTGATTTTTAATGCGCAAATTCGAAATATTTTCATAGTCTGGAATACCAATAAGTATCAAGTTAGCCAGGTATCAAAAGAAAAATTAGAAGAAAATCAGGATACAGAAGGCAATTTTGACTTTGATTCTGTCAAAGCTATCTCTTCGGAAGCTGTTCTAACTTCTCAATGGGATGCTCAAAAATTACCAGTTATTGGGGGAATTGCAATTCCTGAATTGGAAATGAATTTGCCGATTTTTAAAGGACTTGATAATGTTAATCTCTTCTACGGAGCTGGTACAATGAAACGCGAGCAAGTAATGGGGGAAGGAAATTATAGTCTAGCTAGTCACCATATCTTTGGTGTTGATAATGCTAATAAAATGTTATTTTCTCCTTTAGATAATGCTAAAAATGGCATGAAGATTTATCTAACCGATAAAAATAAAGTTTATACTTATGAAATACGTGAAGTCAAACGTGTGACACCGGATCGTGTTGATGAAGTTGATGATAGAGATGGGGTCAATGAAATCACATTAGTAACCTGTGAAGACCTTGCTGCTACAGAACGTATTATTGTCAAAGGTGATTTGAAAGAAACAAAAGATTATTCACAAACATCTGATGAAATTCTAACAGCTTTCAATCAACCATATAAACAATTTTATTAATACAAATCAGTGAAATCATGGATTTCACTGATTTTTTAAGATTTTCATAAAAATATAGTAAAATGAAATAAGAATAGGACGAATTGTTCAGGACAGTCAAATCGATTTCTAACAATGTTTTAGAAGTAGAGGTGTACTATTCTAGTTTCAATCTACTATACTTGCCAAAAGGTGTCGGTTCCATCTTTACCTTCCATGTCAAAGGTGGGGAGGCAGAAGCCCGCAAGGTCATTGATCATTTAGAAATCTTTTCTGACCTTGCAAACGTGGCAGATGCCAAGTCTCTTGTTGTTCATCCAGCAACAACCACTTACGGTCAATTGTCAGAAAAAGACCTAGAAGCAGCAGGTGTCACACCAAACCAACTTCGTTTGTCAATTGGTCTTGAAAATGTAGAAGATTTGATTGAAGACTTGCGCTTGGCCTTGGAGAAAATTTAAAGTAAAAGAAGATAAACAGTGGTTTTCGACTCGCTGTTTTTGATTTTCCTTCAGGCATGATATAATGGATAAAGAAGTCTAGAAAGAGGAACGATATGAACGAAATCAAATGTCCCAACTGTGGGGAAGTCTTTACAGTAAATGAAAGCCAGTATGCTGAACTTTTGTCCCAAGTGAGAACGGCAGAGTTTGATAAGGAACTACACGATAGGATGAGGCAAGAACTGGCCTTGGCTGAGCAAAAGGCTATGAATGAGCAACAGACTAAACTGGCTCAGAAGGATCAAGAAATTGCGCAATTACAGAGTCAGATCCAAAACTTTGATACAGAAAAAGAATTGGCCAAGAAAGAAGTTGAACAGACAAGCCATCAGGCCCTCTTGGCTAAGGACAAGGAAGTACAGGCTTTGGAGAACCAATTGGCCACTTTGCGTTTAGAGCATGAAAATCAACTGCAAAAGACCCTTTCTGACCTAGAAAAAGAACATGTTCAGGTCAAAAATCAGCTCCTCTTGCAAGAAAAGGAAAATGAGTTGTCTTTGGCTTCTGTTAAGCAAAACTATGAAGCCCAGCTTAAAGCAGCTAGTGAACAAGTCGAGTTTTATAAGAATTTTAAGGCTCAACAATCTACAAAAGCCATTGGGGAAAGCCTAGAACAGTATGCAGAGAGTGAGTTTAACAAGGTCCGTAGTTTCGCCTTTCCAAATGCCTACTTTGAGAAGGATAACAAAGTCTCTGCGCGTGGGTCTAAGGGAGACTTCATCTTCCGTGAGTGTGATGAAAATGGGGTAGAGATTATCTCCATTATGTTTGAGATGAAGAATGAAGCTGACGGAACAGAGAAGAAGCACAAGAATGCAGATTTTTACAAGGAATTGGACAAGGACCGTCGGGAGAAGAACTGTGAATATGCCGTTTTAGTGACCATGCTTGAGGCCGATAACGACTACTTTAACACAGGGATTGTTGACGTCAGTCACGAGTATGAAAAGATGTATGTGGTTCGTCCTCAATTTTTTATTCAGTTGATTGGGCTCTTACGTAATGCGGCTCTTAATTCTTTAAAATACAAGCAGGAGTTAGCGCTTGTTCGCGAGCAAAATATCGACATTACACATTTTGAGGAAGACTTGGATGCTTTTAAACTAGCCTTTGCTAAGAACTATAATTCAGCTTCGACCAACTTTGGAAAAGCTATTGATGAAATCGACAAGGCCATCAAACGCATGGAAGAGGTTAAGAAATTCCTGACCACATCTGAAAACCAACTCCGTTTAGCTAACAACAAATTGGAAGATGTCTCTGTTAAAAAATTGACCCGGAAAAATCCAACCATGAAAGCGAAATTTGAAGCATTGAAGGGGGAGTAGAAAGCAAAAATGAACGGTATTATCAACTTAAAAAAAGAAGCAGGAATGACCTCGCATGATGCGGTTTTTAAACTGCGTAAGATTTTGGGCACCAAGAAAATTGGTCATGGTGGGACCTTGGATCCAGATGTAGTGGGTGTTTTGCCCATTGCGGTTGGCAAGGCGACCCGCATGGTTGAGTTTATGCAGGACGAGGGTAAGATCTATGAGGGGGAAATCACTCTGGGCTATTCCACGACGACTGAGGATGCTAGTGGGGAAGTGGTCGCAGAAACCCCTGTTTTGTCTCCCTTGGATGAAAAGCTTGTTGATGAAGCGATTGCGAGCTTGACTGGTCCTATTACCCAGATTCCCCCTATGTATTCGGCAGTTAAGGTTAATGGTCGCAAGCTCTATGAGTATGCGCGTGCTGGTCAGGAAGTGGAGCGTCCAGAACGTCAGGTGACCATTTATCAATTTGAGCGAACAAGTCCGATTTCTTATGATGGCCAACTTGCCCGATTCACTTTTCGTGTAAAATGCAGTAAAGGGACTTACATCCGTACTTTGTCAGTTGATTTGGGTGAAAAGCTTGGTTATGCGGCTCATATGTCTCAGTTAACTCGTACTAGTGCTGCTGGCTTACAATTAGAAGACGCACTGACCTTGGAGGAAATTGCTGAAAAAGTAGAGGCTGGCCAATTGGACTTTCTCCATCCTATAGAGATTGGGACAGGTGATCTTGTCAAAGTTTTCCTAAGTCCAGAAGAAGCTACAGAAGTTCGCTTTGGTCGTTTTATTGAGCTAGACCAAACGGACAAAGAACTGGCTGCCTTTGAAGATGATACATTGTTAGCCATTCTAGAAAAACGGGACAAACTCTACAAGCCAAGGAAGGTTTTTAGCTAGATCCTTTAGGAATAAAAATCGGGTGATAGATAACAATTGCTTGATAAAACCCCATACTAATAGTAGAATGGGGTTGGGAATTATAATATTCCAATTGTTGCGAGTTGTAGATACTCAAATAATCTATATAGAAATTTAGAGGTGTGAAATGAAGCAATTTAAAATTCTTTCAGATAAATATTTAGAGTCCATTACAGGTTCTGGTGGGAACTTAGGCCCAGGAGTATATTGTGTAGACGTTAAAGGTCGAGCAAAATGCAGTATCAATCATGGAGAGTTTTGGGGGTACACGGGAAGTGTAGTAGTCAATGGCTGGATTAATTATGGTCCATGGGCACCTAGACCAGGATTTGGTGTGATAATTCCATGATGCAAAATGAGTTTCGAGAAAGGGTGGAGCAACTTCTTCAACAAAAAGAAATAAATGAAAATAGTGAGTTGAGTCACCTGTTTCGTCTTGCTATACAAAATTTAGACAGAAATGAAAAATACCAATCGGTCATGGCCAATTTGAGTCAAGGGTTGTCGCTTTACCTCATGACGCATCATTACCAGGCACCTAAGTCTGTCATTGATTTTGGTTTATGGATTGCCAAAGCTCCTAGCCAGGAAAGAGGGAGACTGGCTTTCTTGCAGATGCTTGCTCAAACCCTACAGGGCTTTCGTTAAAACTATCGAACATCAGAGGGAAGACTCTGGTGTTTTTTGCTGATGAGACTATAAATTTTGTAAAAAATGTGATAGAATAGACGACGGATAAAATAACGGAGGATAGCATGCAAAATAGACCAATCATTATTGGAGTGACAGGTGGTTCTGGTGGTGGTAAAACCAGTGTTTCAAGAGCCATTTTATCGCATTTTCTTGATGAAAAGATTTCCATGATTGAGCATGATTCATACTACAAGGATCAGTCTCATTTGACCTTTGAAGAGCGTATCAAAACCAACTATGACCATCCATTTGCCTTTGATACAGACTTGATGATTGAGCAGATGAAGGAATTGTTGGCAGGGCGTCCGGTGGACATTCCGACTTATGACTATACTGAACATACACGGAGCAGCAAGACCTATCGTCAGGAGCCTCAGGATGTCTTTATCGTTGAGGGCATTTTGGTCTTGGAGGACAAGCGCCTGCGCGATTTGATGGATATCAAGATTTTTGTGGATACGGATGATGATGTGCGCATTATTCGTCGTATCAAGCGCGATATGGAAGAACGTGGCCGTAGCCTTGATAGCGTTATTGACCAGTATCTAGGTGTGGTTAAACCCATGTACCATCAGTTTATCGAGCCGACTAAGCGTTATGCTGATATCGTCATTCCTGAGGGAGTCAGCAATACAGTAGCTATCGACCTGTTGACGACCAAGATTGCTAAGATTTTGGAAGAAGCTCGAAATAGCAAATAAACAGAATTGGAGGCCTTGCCTCCTTTTTCTATTTTTCCCTCATAATGGTACATAAATGGAGATTTTTAGGCATATTTTTGGTATAATAATACCCATGAAAGAGCAAGAAAATGAATAGTAGGTGGAGATGGAAAAGTATTTATCGGTAACAACTTTGACCAAGTATCTGAAAATGAAATTCGATAAAGACCCATACTTGGAACGGGTCTATTTAACTGGTCAAGTTTCCAACTTTCGTAAACGACCTACTCACCAATATTTCTCCCTAAAAGATGACCATGCAGTTATTCAAGCGACCATCTGGTCTGGGGTTTATCAGAAATTAGGTTTCGACCTAGAAGAAGGAATGAAAATCAATGTGATTGGGCGTGTGCAGGTCTATGAACCAAGTGGTAGCTACTCCATCATCATTGAAAAGGCTGAGCCTGATGGGGTTGGGGCGCTTGCGATTCAGTTTGAACAACTCAAGAAAAAATTGACAGAAGAAGGCCTGTTTCAAGAACGTTTCAAGCAAGCTCTGCCCCAATTTTCTAAGAGAATTGGTGTGGTAACCAGTCGCAGTGGAGCCGTTATTCGAGATATTATCACGACCGTCAGTAGGCGATTTCCAGGTGTCGATATTCTACTCTATCCAACTAAGGTTCAAGGTGAAGGTTCTGCGGAGGAAATTGCTAGAAATATTGCGCGTGCTAATCAAGGGGACGATTTGGATTTACTCATTATTGGTCGTGGAGGTGGTTCCATAGAGGATCTCTGGGCCTTTAACGAAGAAATTGTGGTACGAGCTATTTTTGAATCTCGTTTGCCAGTTATCTCTAGTGTGGGGCATGAGACGGATGTGACCTTGGCAGATTTTGTGGCAGATCGACGCGCTGCAACGCCAACAGCGGCGGCTGAACTAGCAACACCTGTGACCAAGTTGGATCTATTAGCTCATTTGCAAAATCAGGAAAAACGGATGGCAACGGCAGTCCGAAATGTCCTATCTAAGAAACAAGAAGCTTTGAAAAAATGCAGTCAGTCTGTTATCTTTAGACAACCAGAACGTTTGTATGATGGCTATATGCAACGCTTGGATCAACTGCAATTGCGTTTGAAACAAAGTTTGCGAACACGGATTTCTGATAACAAGCAATTAGTCCAAGCAAGGACGCATCAACTGGTTCAATTATCACCTGTTACCAAAATCCAACGCTATCAAGACCGTCTAGGCCAGTTGGATAAGCTCCTCCGTAGTCAAATGACGCTGGTTTATGATGCCAGGGTTGCTGAAGTCAAGAGACTTTCAGAAGCCTTGTTGATGTTGGATGCCAGTCGCATCGTGGCGCGTGGTTATGCTATTGTCAAAAAAGAAGAGTCCGTTGTAGATTCGGTTGAGAGTTTGAAGAAAAAAGACCAAGTAACGCTTTTGATGCGAGATGGTCAAGTAGAATTAGAGGTTAAAGATGTCAAAACAAAAGAAATTTGAGGAAAATCTAGCAGAACTGGAGACCATTGTCCAAAGTTTGGAAAATGGTGAAATTGCTCTGGAAGATGCGATTACTGCCTTTCAACAGGGCATGGTCTTGTCTAAAGAACTCCAAGCGACGCTGGACAAGGCTGAAAAGACCTTGGTCAAGGTCATGCAAGAAGACGGAACAGAAAGTGATTTTGAATGAAGAAGCAAGAAAAATTAGCTCTTGTCGAGTCAGCCTTGGAAGACTTTTATGGAGGCCAGCAGTTTGCCTCTAGTTTGCGAGAGTCTGTTCTCTATTCCATTCATGCTGGTGGCAAGCGTATTCGGCCTTTTCTCTTGTTAGAAGTTTTGGAAGCCTTGCAGGTGGCTATCAAACCTGCTCACGCGCAGGTGGCTGCAGCCTTGGAAATGATTCATACAGGGAGCTTAATTCACGATGATCTTCCAGCTATGGATGATGATGATTACCGTCGGGGACGATTGACCAATCATAAGAAATTTGGCGAAGCAATGGCAATTTTGGCTGGAGATGCTTTATTCCTAGATCCTTATGCCTTGATAGCGCAGGCAGATTTGCCAAGTCAGATTAAGGTGGACTTGATTGCCAACTTATCTCTTGCTTCAGGAAGTCTGGGTATGGTAGCAGGCCAGGTTTTAGATATGGAAGGTGAACACCAACATTTGTCTTTGGAAGAACTTCAGACCATTCATGCTAATAAGACTGGGAAACTACTAGCCTATCCCTTTCAAGCGGCTGCTATTATAGCCGAATTGGCACCTGAGATGCAGGTGAAGCTGAAAACTGTTGGTGAATTGATTGGACTTGCTTTTCAAGTTCGAGATGATGTACTGGATGTGACTGCCAGTTTTGAGGAGATCGGCAAGACACCTCAAAAGGATTTGCAGGCAGAAAAGTCAACCTATCCAGCCTTGTTGGGCTTGGAAGAGGCCATTGCCTTTTGTAACCAAACCCTGGATCAAGCTAATGCCAAATTAGACGACATTGCCCAGCAGGTTCCCTTTGAAACAGAATCAATTGTAAGTGTAGTAGAAAGTTTGAGAATCAATGGCTAAGGAAAGAGTGGATGTACTAGCTTATAAACAGGGCTTGTTTGAAACGCGAGAACAAGCCAAACGCGGCGTCATGGCTGGACTAGTCGTTGCAGTCCTGAATGGAGAACGGTTTGACAAACCAGGAGAGAAAATCCCGGACGACACTGAGTTAAAACTCAAGGGGGAGAAACTCAAGTATGTCAGCCGTGGTGGCTTGAAACTGGAAAAGGCCTTGCAGGTCTTTGATTTGTCAGTGGAAGGAGCTACAACGATTGATATCGGTGCCTCTACTGGAGGTTTTACCGATGTCATGTTGCAAAATGGTGCTGAACTTGTCTTTGCAGTTGATGTTGGTACCAATCAATTGTCTTGGAAACTACGCCAAGACCCACGAGTTGTCAGCATGGAGCAGTTTAATTTCCGCTATGCTGAAAAGACCGATTTCGAGCAGGAGCCGAGCTTTGCCAGTATTGATGTGAGTTTCATTTCCCTCAGTCTGATTTTGCCAGCCTTGTACTGTGTGTTATCTGATCAAGGTCAGGTTGTGGCTTTAGTTAAGCCTCAGTTTGAGGCAGGTCGAGAGCAGATCGGGAAAAATGGAATTATTCGGGATGCTAAGGTTCATCAACATGTCCTTGAATCTGTCACAGCTATGGCAGTAGAGGAGGGCTTTTCAGTCCTTGGATTGGATTTTTCTCCCATCCAAGGTGGGCATGGAAATATTGAATTTTTAGCGTATTTGAAAAAAGAAGAGTCAGCAAGCAATCAGGTTCTTGCTGAGATTGAAGAAATAGTAGAAAGGGCGCATAGTCAATTTAAAAATGAATAAAAAAGAGAGACTTGAAAAAATTAGACGATTTGTGACAGATTATCAAATCGGTACACAAGAAGAAATTGTAGAACATTTGAAAGAGGCAGGCATCACTGCCACTCAGGCGACAGTATCACGTGATATCAAAGAGCTAGGCATTGTCAAAATTCCTTTGAGAGACAACACCTATGTCTATGAATTGCCAAAATCAATCGTAAAAAGTTTGCAACTAGCTGAATATAATATCGAATCGGCTCAATTGATGGACAAGATGATCAATCTCCAAGTTATTCCAGGAAATACGGCTTTTGTAAAAGCTCAGTTAATTGAGACTTTTGCGGACAAGATTTTCAGCTGTTTGGCTGATGATAGTTCGATTTTAGTCATGGCCAGAAGTGAAAGTCTAGCTGAGGAAATCTTTGAACAAGTAAAAAAATGGTAGGTCTATATGTTACTTGAAATTTCGATAAAAAACTTTGCCATTATTGAGGCTATTTCCCTCCATTTTGAGAAGGGGATGACAGTCCTGACTGGTGAAACAGGCGCAGGGAAGTCGATTATCATTGATGCCATGAATATGATGTTGGGAGCTCGTGCGACGACAGATGTTATTCGTCATGGTGCACCAAAGGCAGAGATTGAGGGGCTTTTCTCAGTTGAGAATAGTCGTCTTTTACAGGAAATTTTTGATGAGCAAGGTTTGGAATTGGGTGATGAAATTATCATCCGTCGGGAAATCTTGCAAAATGGTCGGAGTATTAGTCGTGTCAATGGCCAGATGGTTAATCTGTCTGTTTTGCGTGCTATTGGGCAACATCTGGTGGACATTCATGGTCAGCATGATCAAGAAGAGTTAATGCGTCCCCAACTGCATATCCAGATGCTGGATGAATTTGGTGATACAGCCTTTTGGGACTTAAAAGAAACCTATCAAACAAGTTTTGATGCCTACCGTAAAATGCGCAAGCAGGTTCTGGAAGTCAAGAAAAACCAACAGGAACACAAGGCACGTATCGAAATGTTGGAATTTCAAATGGCAGAGATTGAGGCAGCCAACTTGCAAGCAGGTGAAGACTTGACTCTCAATCAAGAGCGTGATAAACTGCTCAACCATAAAAATATTGCGGATACACTGACCAATGCCTACAGCATGTTGGACAATGAAGATTTTTCAAGTCTGGCCAATGTTCGTTCAGCCATGAATGACATGGAAAGTGTCGAAGAGTATGACCCTGAATACCGTGAAATTTCAAGCTCACTGTCTGAGACCTACTATGTCTTAGAAGACATTAGCAAACGTTTGGAAGCTATTATTGAGGACCTTGATTTTGACGGCAATCGTCTCATGCAGGTTGAGAATCGTTTGGATCTCCTTCATACTATTACCCGTAAGTACGGTGGGACTGTAGACGATGTCTTGCTTTATTTTGCCAAGATTAGGGAAGAATATAATCTCTTGACAGGCAATAACCTTTCATCTGAGGACATGGAAGCAGAGCTTAAGAAATTGGAAGTCAATCTTGTTGATTTGGCTGGTCAACTTGCCTCTGCTCGTCATGACTTGGCTCAGCAGCTCGAAGCAGAGATTAAACAAGAACTGCAAGACCTTTATATGGAAAAAGCCCAGTTTCAGGTTCGTTTTAGTAAGGGAAAATTCAGCCGTGAGGGAAATGAAATGGTTGAGTTTTATATTTCAACCAACCCTGGAGAAGACTTTAAACCCTTGGTTAAGGTTGCGTCTGGTGGGGAATTATCCCGTCTCATGCTAGCCATTAAGTCTGCCTTTTCACGTAAAGAAGGTAAGACTAGCATAGTCTTTGATGAGGTGGACACAGGAGTTTCAGGTCGTGTAGCTCAAGCTATTGCACAGAAGATTCACAAGATTGGCCAACATGGGCAGGTTCTAGCTATTTCCCATTTGCCACAAGTAATTGCGATTGCGGATTATCAATTTTTTATTGAGAAGATTAGTAATGACCATTCAACGGTTTCGACTGTTCGTCTCTTGACAGTCGAAGAGCGAGTGGAGGAAGTTGCTAAGATGTTGGCAGGTGATGATGTGACCGAAGCAGCCCTGACGCAAGCCAGAGAATTGTTGAGAAACAGAGAGAAATAAGATGCCTGACTATTATGTAATTGGAGATGTTCACGGAAAAGCTGGGATGCTGGAAGACCTTCTCAAAACCTGGGATGGTCAGACCCAGTTGCTCTTTCTAGGGGATTTAATTGACCGTGGTGAAGATAGTCGCCGTGTCCTTGAAATGGTCAAGGACTTGGTGGATAATCAAGGGGCTATCTGTTTGTCAGGAAACCACGAGTATATGTTTTTGACATGGCTAGATGATCCAGAAGAAAGCTATGACCACTATCGTCGTAATGGTGGTGATACAACTATTAACTCTATCCTAGGTCGTCCCTTGGATGCCCCAGTTGACGGGATTGAGGATGCCAAGCGTGTTGCTACTGAAGCGGCAGACTTGGTCAAATTTATTCGTCAAATGCCATTTGTGGTAGAGACAGACAAGTATATCTTCGTTCACGCAGGTATTGATTTGACCTTGGATGACTGGAATGAAACCACAGATTATAAAAAGGTCTGGCTTAGAAAACCATTCCATGAAGCCGAAAATCATACTGGAAAAACTATTGTCTTTGGTCATACACCGGTCTATGGTTTGTTAAAGCAAGATCGAGGTACAGCTGAGCTTTGGATGACAGAAAATGGTAAGATTGGAATGGATGGAGGAGCTGTTTATGGTGGTGTCCTTCACGGGATTGTCTTTACAGACCAAGGGATGACAGAACACCACTTTATCGAAAATGACGGCTTTGTCGCTGAAGATTAGTACTCCTAGCAGGGGATGGTCTTGTCAAAATATCAAAAACAATTTATAATAAATAGATACCCTGAAAGGAAGAGACTCATGAACTTAGAAGAATTGAAAAAACGACAGGAGAAGATCCGTAACTTCTCTATTATCGCCCATATTGACCACGGGAAGTCGACTCTAGCAGACCGCATTTTGGAAAAAACTGAGACAGTCTCCAGTCGTGAAATGCAAGCTCAGCTTTTGGATAGTATGGATTTAGAACGGGAACGTGGGATTACCATTAAGTTAAATGCCATCGAGCTCAATTATACTGCAAAAGATGGGGAAACTTATATTTTTCACTTGATTGACACACCAGGACACGTAGACTTTACCTATGAAGTTTCCCGTTCGCTAGCTGCCTGTGAGGGAGCGATTTTGGTGGTCGATGCTGCCCAAGGGATTGAGGCTCAAACCCTTGCCAACGTTTATCTAGCCTTGGACAATGATTTGGAAATCATGCCTGTCATTAACAAGATTGACCTGCCTGCTGCAGATCCGGAGCGCGTGCGTACAGAGATTGAAGATGTCATTGGTTTGGATGCCAGTGAAGCAGTTTTGGCTTCTGCCAAGGCTGGTATTGGGATTGAAGAAATCCTCGAGCAAATCGTAGAAAAAGTACCAGCGCCAACAGGTGATGTGACGGCACCACTCAAGGCCTTGATTTTTGACTCAGTTTACGATGCCTACCGTGGGGTTATCCTCCAAGTGCGTGTCATGGATGGAGTGGTTAAACCTGGCGATAAGATTCAGCTTATGAGCAATGGCAAGACCTTTGATGTGACCGAAGTCGGTATTTTTACACCCAAAGCAGTTGGTCGTGATTTCCTTGCGACTGGTGACGTTGGTTATATTGCGGCTTCTATCAAGACAGTTCAGGATACTCGTGTGGGGGATACCGTTACCTTGGCAACCAATCCTGCGGCAGAGCCATTACATGGTTACAAACAGATGAATCCTATGGTCTTTGCGGGTCTCTATCCTATCGAGTCAAACAAGTACAATGACCTGCGTGAAGCCCTTGAAAAATTGCAACTGAATGATGCTAGTCTTCAGTTTGAACCAGAAACATCTCAGGCACTTGGATTTGGTTTCCGTTGTGGATTTCTTGGACTTCTCCATATGGATGTTATCCAAGAACGTTTGGAACGTGAGTTCAACATCGACCTCATCATGACAGCTCCATCTGTTATCTATAAGGTTAATTTGACCGACGGTGAGTCTATGGATGTGTCCAACCCATCTGAGTTCCCAGATCCAACCAAGATTGCGACCATTGAAGAGCCTTATGTCAAGGCGCAAATCATGGTACCGCAAGAGTTTGTTGGAGCAGTGATGGAGCTAGCTCAGCGTAAGCGTGGGGACTTTGTGACTATGGACTATATCGATGATAACCGTGTCAATGTTATCTATCAAATTCCATTGGCTGAAATCGTCTTTGACTTCTTTGATAAGCTTAAGTCTTCAACTCGTGGTTATGCTAGCTTTGACTACGAATTGTCAGAATATCGCCCATCTAAGCTAGTGAAAATGGACATCCTTCTCAATGGAGACAAGGTGGATGCCCTCAGCTTTATCGTTCATAAGGACTTTGCTTATGAACGTGGGAAACTCATCGTTGATAAGCTCAAGAAAATCATCCCTCGCCAACAATTTGAAGTTCCAATCCAAGCAGCAATTGGACACAAAATTGTCGCTCGTACTGATATCAAGGCCCTTCGTAAGAACGTACTTGCTAAATGTTATGGTGGTGACGTTTCTCGTAAACGCAAACTCCTTGAAAAACAAAAAGCTGGTAAGAAACGTATGAAAGCTATCGGATCAGTAGAAGTTCCGCAAGAAGCTTTCCTCAGCGTCTTGAGCATGGATGAAGAATAAGTTATCAGAAATGCCTTTCCTTCTTCACAGGAAATGTATATAAGAATCAATAGTAAAGCAGGCTTTAATGGCCTGCTTTTTTATAAACTATCAAGAAATCGGAGAAAATAATGGTATAGTAGATTGAAACTAATAGTACACCTCTACTTTTAAAACATTGTTAGAAATAGATTTGACTGTCCTGATAGATTTGCCCTGTTCTTATTTCATTTCACTATAAAATTTTAAATTTGTGACCATATCTTGACTGTATTTTCCTCTCTTTTTCGAATAAATAAATAGAATAATCAAATCTAGATTAAAAAATGTGCTATAATGAAAGGAGAAGCAATATGACTGTACGTCATCCGGGCATTAGCCCGACCAATGATTTGGTTGCTAAGAAGATTTTTAGAAATCCGGAAATCACTTGTCAATTTATTCGCGATATGCTGGATTTACCAGCAAAAAATGTGACCAATTTGGAGGGAAGTAATATTCATGTCTTGCCTTCCATGCCCTATTCGGCGCAAGATTTCTATACCAGTATAGATGTTTTGGCGGAGTTGGATAATGGTACGCAAGTTATCATCGAAATTCAGGTTCATCATCAGAATTTTTTCATCAATCGTTTATGGGCTTACCTTTGCAGTTAGGTCAATCAAAATCTTGAAAAAATTCGTCAACGAGAAGGTGATACTCATCAGAGTTATAAACACATCTCACCAGTATACGCTATCGCAATTGTGGATAGTAACTACTTCTCAGATGACTTGGCTTTTCATAGTTTTAGCATGCGAGAGGATAGGACAGGTGAGGTTTTAACAATTACAAACAATGGACAGGAAAACCATCTGGTTAAGATGGCATTCTTGGAACTAAAAAAATACAGAGAAACCAGCAAAGACGAGGTTCGCAAGCCATGGTTGGAGTTTTTTGTAACTCTCTATCTCCTAGATAGGGTTCAATAAAATATAGTGATTTCGGAGTTAGCTAGTTAGGTCATTTGTAAATCAAGTAAGCCTAAGAGAAGTAGTGATCTTAGAAAAACTGGAGCTGGCTAGCTAATAATCTAATCTATAAGAATCCCTAAGCAAGGGGTTAGAATCTATAAACTGATATATGATTTAGTTTTATCCATAAATGATTAAAAAGAGAGTATGGCGTGGCTACTACACTGTAGAAGATTGGCTCTTTAATCATACAATGCTAGGATTTGTTTTTGATGTGCTGAATATCAGGGAGAAAATCTTTCGAAATAAACTGTAACTAAAATGTTATCAAATTGTAATAAAGTTTTGATTTGTATATGTTTCTCAAGACAGAATCGTCAGGAAGCTTGATAGAATAGCTTTGCACAGCCTCTGCATATATATATATATATGCAGAGGCTGTCTTTTTCTTGATACCTAAGTGAAATAGAGAAGTAAAATGAGTATCTTTTTAAAGTAATTTGAGATATAATAGTTTGGTCATACTAGGTTGAATGACTTAGTTAATATCTAATCAATCATGCAAACCTTTGCTTGATTTTGTAGTTATGAATTGAGTGATTTTAATCGGAAAAATTTAGACTTAAAAAGGAGAACATCTAATATGTTTTATAGTGAGAAGGACGATAGAGAAAAACAATTACGTTTTTCGATTCGGAAGGTTAGTTTTGGAGCGGCCTCGGTAGCCGTGGCGGCGCTCTATCTCTTTATGGGAAGTGGAGCGGTATCTGCTGCGGAAGCGCAGGCCATACAGTCAAATGAGGAGGTGGCAGCTGATAAGGATTCGGAAACAGAGAAAAAATCAGAGGAACAGCAGCCAACCTACGCTGCTCCTGCTGCAAAAGAACAAGGATCTGCAACCAATACTGAAGCAGGGGATAAAGGAAAGCAAGAGAGTCATCCAGAGACCAAAGAGGAAGAAGCCAACTCATCTGAACAAAGCGAACCTGCAACAAAGACTCAATCAGAGGAAAACTCTGTAAATGGGGATTCTAGCTCTCCAAAATCTGAAGGTGAAGGTACAAAATCAGAAGAAGCAAGCAGCAAGCCAAAAGTACGTAAAAGACGTGATGCAGACCCTGTCCCACCAGCGACTGCAGCCGATGCTGATCTAGATGCAAATCAGACTTATACAGCTCCAGAAGATGGTGCAAGTGTAGACGATTTGGCGACTAAATTAAACGCTTTGCCTGAAACAGTAGAGAATGAGAAAAAACTTGCTAACATAGACCAAGTTGGTGATACCAAAAATATAAATCAAGGTGAAGTGAAGGAACTTGCTGAATTTGGTGGTTGGAAGGCAGTCAATGGCGGAAAATTTGGTGTTGCAAGAAAGACAGATAGAGGGGTTTTTCCTATTGAGACTGTGAATACGGTTTTGAAAGGTGCTGATAGATATAATACATGGACTCAGGAAAGTGTTTTTAATCGTGATAGCCGATATGCTCTCTTCCTGTCTAAAGTGAGAACAAAAAGTACTTGGAATTTATCTACATTTGATAAGTCAGTGTATATGGACAGAAATGAAGGAAAAACTATCTCTAAAGGTTTGGAGGGATTTAATGGTATAGAAAAGACATTTAAAGTTTATTCGCAAGGAGTAGGATCAAGCGTCGAAATTGCTTTCAATATAGGATATACAGGAGATATTGACGGAAAAAAAGCTACTTATAAAGTTGAATTATTAGGTAAAAAAGAAAATAATGATATTCCATTGTACTCTGTTAATTTTGATCCTGCAAAATCTGTATCTGATAATGATAAGAGTGTGACAAAAGCTACTGAAATAAGTTCTGAAATAATTGATATGCCTGTAGCTGGAATAAATAAAGAGAATCTTAATCATAAGTTAGCAGAATCTCCCTATAGTCCAAAGGGTACAGCAGGAACATTCAAGAGTAAAAAGATTGATATCCCTGCGGGATATACGGAATACAAGGTTCGTATTAGTTCAAATGATAATCTACATCTAGGTATGGGATACCAAGTAGAGTGGAATCATTATGCTCTACCAATTACTGGAACAGGGTTTACAGTTACTCAGAATACTAGCAAAGTAGCCAAGGACTTAGCTGAAAAAGTTTATAATAAATTAACCGAACAAAAAGAAAAAGATACAAAATGGTCTACTCTTGAAACCAAGGCTGCTTATGACGAAAAATTGCAGAAAATTAAGGAAAATATTGAATCTGGAGCTAGTACTAGTGATTATCAAACAGTAGTGAAAGAGGCTTTAGAAAAACAAAAAAACCTGAATGAAGAAAAGAAAATAAAACATAAAGCAGCTGATGAAATAGCTGAAAAAGCAGCTGAGAAATTAGTTAAAATAGATGATGATGAAACATTATCAGAAAACGAAAAGAGGATAGCTACAGAAAAAGTTATAGCAGAAGCAGAAAAAGCAGCACAAAAGGTCAAAATAGCCATAGACCAAGATGGTGTGGAAAAAGCTAAAACGGATGGGATTGATGCAATAACCAAAGTTAACCCAGTAGGAAAAGACAAGGCTAAAAAAGCTATTCAAGATGAGCTTGATAAGAAAGAAGCTGAGATTGAAGGAAATGACCAGCTTAGCCCAGATGAAAAACAAGTGGCTAAGGAACAAGCTAAAGCGGCAGCGGACAAAGCTACCCGAGCCATTGACCAACAGCCAGCTACTGCGGATACTCCAGAAGCGGCTACTCAAGCTCAAACAGCGGTCACAACAGCTCAAACTACAGGAGAAGCTGACATTAAGAAGGTGAATCCAGTAGGAAAAGACAAGG
>NZ_VMLM01000070.1:0-402 GCF_013276695.1 Streptococcus sp. 4155 | reverse complement strand
GCAGCGGACAAAGCTACCCGAGCCATTGACCAACAGCCAGCTACTGCGGATACTCCAGAAGCGGCTACTCAAGCTCAAACAGCGGTCACAACAGCTCAAACTACAGGAGAAGCTGACATTAAGAAGGTGAATCCAGTAGGAAAAGACAAGGCTAAAAAAGCTATTCAAGATGAGCTTGATAAGAAAGAAGCTGAGATTGAAGGAAATGACCAGCTTAGCCCAGATGAAAAACAAGTGGCTAAGGAACAAGCTAAAGCGGCAGCGGACAAAGCTACCCGAGCCATTGACCAACAGCCAGCTACTGCGGATACTCCAGAAGCGGCTACTCAAGCTCAAACAGCGGTCACAACAGCTCAAAATACAGGAGAAGCTGACATTACGGAGGGGAATCCAGTAGGAAAA
>NZ_VMLM01000007.1:9609-34943 GCF_013276695.1 Streptococcus sp. 4155 | reverse complement strand
TATCTACAACCTCAAAACTGTGTTTTGAGCAACCTGCGGCTAGTTTCCTAGTTTGCTCCTTGATTTTCATTGAGTATAAGATAAAAGCAAAGGTCTAACAAGTGATGTAGCCCTTTTGAGTTATACAAGCAAATTACCATGAAAAAGCTGTTGTTGGAGCATTGAGCGCTTCTAACCATTGTTTATTTTTCGCAGGGCAAAGAGTTACGGATATACCTGCCATATCCAGACTGGTCATAAATGTTCCTGATTTTATAAATGTAATAGTGATTCCTTCAATTTCTAAGAGTTGAAGGAGATCATTGATAAATATACCCATTTCTAAGTTGCTGGTAGTGCCTAGATTATTTACAAGCAATATAAATTGATCACCCTTTTTCCAATGATAGTGCAATCTTAATTTACTTATAATTTCATTTGCAAGGATTTCCGATGATTGGAATGGGACGATACGATAGCCTTCTTCGCCATGTATCCCAATACCATAAGAAATATTTCCTTCTTCCAAGTTAAATAGTGGAAGGGTGGCTTGGGGGAGACTAGCCGATTTCGTTGCAAAGCCAATTGTTGCGATTTCGGTAGCAAGTTCATAACCTAAATTAGTTAGTTGCTCGATGTCAGCACCGTTCTGAGCCGCATATCCTAGGATTTTATGAAGTAAAATAGTCCCTGCAAGCCCTCTTCCTCTAATTTGAAATCTATTGTGAGGTTCAATAGAAATATCGTCGTGTGCTAGACTATAGCCGACCTTAATTCCTTCTTGTCTAGCAGTATTAATGGCCCAGCTAAATTCTTTGATGTCTGCTTCGAAATTTTTTACAATGATGAAGACACCGTGACCATTGTTTAAAAAACGAATGGACTCTAAGATTTCAGTTCTTGTAGGAGGAGTAAATAATTGGCCATAGATAGCAGCGGTAAGCATTCCTTCTCCCACATATCCAATATGCGCAGGTTCGTGACCGGAACCTCCACCCGCCAATATTGGAACCTGATGAGGATTGTGATTTTTTTGATAGACTAAAGGTAAGGTAGGGTGTTTTTCTAATTCAGGATGACTGCTGACAGTTGCTGAAATGTAACTTGAAATAATTTTCTGTTTATGATTTGAAATAAATGTCATTGTGGCCTCTTTCCAATAATTGTCATGATGAGATAGTCTGGTTGTGGAACTGGACTTTTTTTATTGACGCAAGCCTTCACGATTTCTGCTAGAGCATGTGAGTGATAATCTAGCAAAAAACAAGTATAAGCAGATGAATCGCTATCAATCTGACCATATTCTCTTAAAATTTTTGATACAAGCAAGCGACAGTAGCTGATAAAGTGGTCATAGAAGTTATTTTGCCCTTGAATATCAAAAAGTTGAATATAAAAATCACGCTCTTGTTCGAAATAAAGAAATAATTCTTGTAATAGTTTTTGGCCTGAAATGAAGTCCAAGTTATTGGTGATATACTCGGTTAAGTCAGTTTCAAATATCCAGTCTAGCAGTTCATATTTGTCAAGAAAATGATTGTAAAAGGTCTGTCTACGAATGCCAGCTGATTCCATGATATCTACAATGGAGATTTTATCAAATTCTCTAGTAGCTAATAGGTCTCTAAATGCCTTGGCAATCCGTTTTTTTGTAATGAGTGATGATGCCATAGGAAGCCTTTCTTTTACTTACTTCATTTTACCAAAAAAATGTTTGAAACGGGTTTAAAAGGGGACAAATAATAGAATCTGTCCCTTATCATCCAGCAATAAAAAGTATATAATGAAATCGAAAACAAAGGTAGATGCCGAAAGGAGTTTCTCATGAAAAAAATTATAAATGAACAGACACAAGTTGTTGATGAAATGTTGCAGGGGTTGTCATTCATGCATGATGACTTGGTTCAACGCTTAGATGGTTTTGATGTTATCGTTAGAAAGGCAGAAAAGACAGGAAAAGTTGGACTCATTTCAGGTGGAGGTTCAGGACATGAACCCAGTCATGCTGGATTTGTAGGAGATGGAATGTTGTCTGCTGCCATTTGTGGAGCAGTCTTCACTTCACCTACTCCGGACCAAATTTTAGAAGCCATTAAGGCGGCTGATGAAGGTGCTGGAGTTTTCATGGTCATCAAGAACTATTCTGGTGACATTATGAACTTTGAAATTGCACAAGAACTTGCTGAAATGGAAGGTATTGATGTAGCAAGTGTTGTGGTTGATGATGATATCGCTGTTGAAAATAGTCTCTATACCCAAGGCCGTCGAGGTGTTGCAGGTACTATATTAGTCCATAAAATTTTGGGGGCTGCAGCTCGTTCTGGTAAATCATTATCTGAAATGAAGGACTTGGCCGACAAACTTGTGTTAGAAATTAAAACAATTGGATTAGCTCTATCTGGCGCTACTGTTCCAGAAGTTGGGAAACCAGGATTTGTTCTAGAAGATGATGAGTTTGAATACGGAGTTGGTATTCATGGTGAGCCAGGATATAAAAAAGAGAAAATGCAGCCTTCCTCACAATTGGCATCAGAATTGGTTGAAAAATTATCCGAAGGTTTCCAACTTAAGGCTGGTGAACGCTATGGACTTCTTATCAATGGTTTAGGAAGCACTCCTCTTATGGAACAATACGTATTTGCAAATGATGTGGCTAAATTGCTCCATGAAAAAGGTGTTGAGTTGGCGTTTAAGAAAATTGGAAACTATATGACTTCAATCGATATGGCTGGTTTGTCATTAACATTGATTCGATTGGCAGATGATGAGTGGTTGGCTGCTCTAAATGCACCTGTTACTACACCAGCTTGGTAAAATTCAAGGAGGAAATGTCGCATGAATGCTGAACAAGCTCTTGAATGGATGAAGCTTTTTAATGAAAAGATTCAAGAACAGAAAGATTACCTTAGTGAGTTAGACACTCCGATAGGAGATGGAGACCACGGTGGAAATATGGCGCGTGGCATGGCTGCAGTTATGGAAAACTTAGAAGGAAAGCAATTTGAAACCAGCAGTGATGTGTTTAAACTTGTCTCAATGCAACTACTGAGTAAAGTAGGCGGTGCTTCTGGTCCTCTGTATGGCTCTGCTTTTATGGGCATGGCCAAGGCTGATTCTAATTCGAAAATAGAGGAAATCTTACAAAGCGGTTTGGATATGATTGTCAAACGTGGAAAAGCAGAAGTTGGAGAAAAGACAATGGTTGACGTTTGGACTCCTGTTATTGCTGCTTTGTCTGCTGGTCAATTGACTCAAGAGGTTATTGATAAGGTAGTGAATGCTACCAAAGATTTACTTGCAACTAAAGGAAGGGCGTCTTATGTAGGAGAACGTTCTCTTGGACATATTGATCCTGGATCATTCTCATCAGGATTACTCTTTACTGCTCTTTTAGAAACTGGGGTGGTTTAATGGGAAGTATTGGTCTTGTTATCGTTTCACATTCCAAAAACATTGCAGAAGGTGTCGTTGAACTGATTAGTGAAGTAGCTAAAGATGTTCCGATTACTTATGTAGGAGGAACCGAAGATGGAGGAATTGGAACAAGTTTTGATCAAGTAGATAGGGTTGTTTCCGAAAATCCAGCAGATACCTTATTAGCCTTTTTTGACCTGGGTTCTGCTAAAATGAACTTAGAAATGGTGGCTGATTTCAGTGATAAAAGTATCATGATCAATAGGGTTCCAATTGTAGAAGGTGCTTATACTGCAGCTGCTCTTCTTCAGGCTGGTGCAGAACTGTCAGTTATTCAAACACAGTTGTCTGAGCTTGAAATCAATAAATAAGGAATTTTACTATAACACTTTTTATAGGTGGGCTATTGATTATCTCAACTATCAAATTTTAAGTAAATAAAAAGGGATTGCTTTGGGCAGTTCCTTTTTATTTTAACAAGAGTAAACCTATAGTGTTTCTAAATTGTGAATCATTCAAAACTGATTGTGATGAGACTATTCTAGCTTTAGAATCCTTCAAAAATTAAAGTTTAAGGCAATCAATTACTTAGAAGAGTACGAAAACATTTAGTTTATAGGAATTCTAGACCTAGAATCACATGGATATTTATGAAGTTAGGGTATTCGATAGTTAGGATTGTTCTATTCTGAACGATTTGGGTTGTCAATCTTCTAGAATAGTAGTTTGCCAATGAATTTTGTTGAAAGATTCCTTGTTTTATGGTAGTCTAAAGTAAAAGAAAGCCCTACCATTATATTTGTATCTTTAATCTGACTTGGTTTAGGTCTAGAAGAGGGATAGATATTTTGGGTTTCCAAATAATAATAATAATATTTTCACTTGCAAAAAATGTATTTCGACTTTATCTAATGTAGAAGAAAGAAATATCATGAAACGTTTATGACTTGTTGGAAAGAGAATGTGAACTAAAAATAGATTTAGGAGTAGGTAGATGAGTAGTTTAGAGTCAATTCGTAAAGCGCATATCATCGTGTGGGGTGCCTATCTATTTTTATCATTAAGGGCGCCGCTAATTAGCAGCACAGAGTATTTCTTGCTTATTTTTTTAGCGTTTCTCTATTCAATAGTATCGCTACCTATATACTCTGTGAAGAATAAAATAGTATCTATTTGTCTGGCTATAAACTCAATTCTGTTAATGATTTTCCCGATTTTTATTAATAAATATTTCTCAGGAAACGTTTCTACTTATATCGTATTAATCAGTATTTTTATCCTGGAGTTCTTAATCTTTAATAAAATTGGTAGAGATTTTGATACTAGATTAGCTAGCGAGTATAGGAAAATCAGTCAGTTTAAAAGTAAGATGTCTCAATCTCCTTGGATAAAATATTTAGAGATTTCTAGTTTTATATTAACTATATTTCCATTTATTCTTCATGGTACAGTTGATAATCGTGTATTGGCTCTTATCTTTTTGATAAAAATTTGTGTAGATACTACGATAAAGGTTCTATTAAACAGAATTTTTAAGACAAGTAAGGTAATGAAAAGGAGGATATTTTCTCTTTTTGTACTAGATTTGATTGTCTATTTATTTTTAGGTTATGTTTTAGTGATACAAAAAGACGAATATCTGTTTTCAATTCTACTAATTTTTTCTAATTTCTCACTTCCCTTTATCAGAGAAAAAGAGTATGAATTATTTAAAAATAAGAAGTGAGATAGATATGGTTAAATCTTAGTTCTCTTTAAAATCAAATCAGGTAGAGAAAGGGTATTTTATCTAGGTAACAAAGTGCTTTAAACGCAGTCAACGATTACTGATTAGAGAACTATCCTAACCATGCAACGTTAAAGAGGAGAAATCTTATGAAACTCGTATTACCAAATAATTATGCTGCTATTGAGTAAGAAGAGATGAGGTGTCTTGATGGGGGATTATCCCTACATAAAGACGGGGGAATGTTACAGTAAACATAGCCACTGCTTATTTTATGGGGAATTAAATATGTTTAAACTAAGTGATAGAGTCAGAGTGGTCTTTGCTCTTTTAGGAGCAAGTTCCATATTAGTCAGCATGTATCTTATACCTTTTATTAAAACTGAGAATAAATTTTGGGAAATACTTTTATTTATATTAGGTGTATTGCTAATTGGAATTGCGTTACTAAATCCCCCAAAAAATTAAATTTTGGAAATAGAATTAGTGAGTAGGTAATCATTTATTGATTGGATTTTTAATGCTATTGATGAATGGGATGGAAAAAGTGACAATAAATTAAGAACAGGATGATAGCATTATGATGGTTGTTTTAATTTTGATGGTTGTGGTGTTTCTGTATTATGTAATTACAGAGTATTTTCAGAATGGTTATATTGACTGTATACTATTTCTAACATTGCTGATTTCTCATTTGATATGGAATTACTATTTTTTGCCCATTGAAGTCTTAGTAGCATTAAGTGGAGTAAATTTGTTGTCAAGATTTTTCAAAAAAATGAGAAGTCAATAGATTTGTTAGTGGATTATAAAGATGAAAGGTAAAATTGGGATATTTTAAATGAAACATTTTTTTGCTGGTATCGGAGAGATAAGATTTAGTAGTTATCTATTGTCTCTATGTGTAGGATTAGCCCCTCTTTTTTATATATATGTCATAGGTTTGGAAATGAGTTTTGTGAAGATAGTATTATCTATTTTGGGAGTCATATTTGTATGTATTTTAACTATTGCTCGAATTTATAGAAGATTTCTCTATAATAAAAATAAACTTGACTAGAATAGTATGAATTAGTTAATCAATTGGAACGATTATTCTTTGTGATACTATACCACTTTTAAGTTTTTACATTAAACAGCTGGCTGAAGTGAAAGTTGTTTATCTTAGAAAGGAAAACACCAAATTGTCCTACAAATTTCTACTCTTCGACCTCGACCACACCTTACTTGATTTTGATGCTGCTGAGGATGTGGCTTTGACACAACTTCTAAAAGAAGAAGGGGTTGCAGATATTCAGGCTTATAAAGACTATTATGTCCCTATGAACAAGGCTCTCTGGAAGGACTTAGAGCAAAAGAAAATCAGTAAACCAGAGCTGGTTAACACGCGCTTTTCTCGTTTATTTGCTCATTTTGGACAGGGAAAAGACGGTAGTTTTCTAGCCCAGCGTTACCAGTTTTACCTATCCCAGCAAGGGCAAGCTTTTTCAGGTGCTCATGAACTTTTAGATAGTCTCATCGAGCGTGATTATGACTTATATGCTGCGACAAATGGGATTACTGCTATTCAGACGGGACGTTTGGCTCAATCTGGTCTGGCACCTTATTTTAATCAAGTCTTTATCTCTGAACAATTGCAAACACAAAAGCCTGATGCTCTCTTTTATGAAAAGATTGGCCAACAGATTGCTGGATTTAGCAAAGAAAAGACGCTGATGATTGGAGATTCCCTAACCGCCGACATTCAAGGTGGCAATAATGCTGGGATTGACACGATTTGGTACAATCCTCATCAACTCGAAAATCCCACACAAGCCCAGCCAACCTACGAAGTCCATTCTTACCGAGACTTGCTGGATTGTTTAGATAAACTGTAAAAAGTGGTTTAGAAAGCCACTTTTTGCTATAATAGAGGCAGTAAAAACGAAGGAGTTGGCTATGGAACACTCGTCTTGGCATGCTTTGATTAAGGCGCAATTACCTGAGGGTTATTTTGGGAAAATCAATCAGTTTATGGAGCAGGTCTATTCTCAGGGGACTATTTATCCGCCCAAAGAAAAGGTTTTTCAGGCTCTATTGACAACACCGCTTGAAGAGGTTAAGGTGGTGATTCTAGGGCAAGACCCCTATCACGGGCATGGTCAAGCGCAGGGCTTGAGTTTTTCCGTACCTGACTCTATCCCAGCTCCGCCATCCTTGCAAAATATCTTGAAAGAATTGTCAGATGATATTGATGTTAAGAAATCTCATGATTTAACGTCTTGGGCTGAGCAAGGAGTCTTGCTTCTCAATGCTTGCTTGACGGTTCCTGCTGGGCAGGCCAATGGTCATGCTGGGCAGATATGGGAGCCTTTTACGGATGCTGTGATTCAGGTGGTTAATCATTTAGATAGACCAGTTGTTTTTGTACTCTGGGGAGCTTATGCACGCAAGAAGAAGACCTTGGTTACCAATCCTAACCACTTGATTATTGAATCAGCCCATCCCAGTCCTTTGTCAGTTTATAGAGGATTTTGGGGTTCCAACCCTTTTTCCAAGGCCAATGCATTTTTAAAAGAGACTGGACAAGAGCCAATCGATTGGCTTAGATAAGGAGAAAATATGCCTCAGTTAGCGACGATTTGCTACATTGATAACGGGAAAGAACTGCTCATGCTCCACCGTAATAAGAAACCCAATGATGTCCATGAAGGGAAATGGATTGGTGTGGGTGGCAAGCTAGAGCGTGGTGAGACTCCTCAGGAATGCGCGGCGCGTGAAATCCTTGAAGAAACAGGACTCAAAGCCAAGCCAGTTCTAAAAGGTGTTATCACTTTTCCTGAATTTACACCAGATTTAGACTGGTACACCTATGTTTTTAAGGTGACAGAGTTTGAGGGTGACTTGATTGACTGCAACGAGGGAACGCTAGAATGGGTTCCCTATGATGAGGTTTTGAGTAAGCCAACTTGGGAAGGTGACCATATCTTTGTTAAGTGGCTTTTAGAGGATAAACCCTTCTTTTCAGCCAAGTTTGTTTATGATGGGGATAAATTGTTGGATACCCAAGTTGATTTCTATGAATAAAGGAGAAAGCATATGCTACTAATCAAAAATGGTCGTGTAATGGATCCCAAGTCTAGTTTGGATCAAGTGTGTGATGTTTTAGTTCAAGATGGGAAAATTGTCAAAATTGCGTCTGAGATCACGGAAGAAGGAGCAGAAACGATTGATGCTAGTGGTCTAGTAGTTGCTCCTGGCTTGGTTGACATTCACGTTCATTTCCGTGAACCTGGTCAAACTCATAAAGAAGACATTCATACTGGTGCCCTAGCAGCCGCTGCAGGTGGTTTTACAACGGTTGTTATGATGGCTAATACCAGTCCAACTATCTCGGATGTAGAGACTTTAAAAGAAGTTCTGGATTCAGCTGCCAAAGAAAAGATTAATGTTAAGACGGTTGCGACCATTACTAAAAACTTTAATGGCCAAGATTTGACAGACTTTCAGGCACTTTTAGCAGCTGGTGCGGTTGGTTTCTCAGACGACGGTATTCCGCTTGAAAGCAGTAAAGTTGTCAAGGAAGCTATGGAAGAAGCTAAAAAGCTTAATACCTTTATTAGTCTTCATGAGGAAGATCCAGGTTTGAATGGGATTCTTGGCTTTAATGAAAATATCGCTAAAGAACATTTCCATATCTGCGGTGCGACTGGGGTGGCTGAGTATGCTATGATGGCGCGTGATGTCATGATTGCCTATGCAACTAAGGCCCATGTTCACATCCAGCATTTGTCTAAGGAAGAAAGTGTTAAAGTAGTGGAGTTTGCTCAAGGTTTGGGTGCGCAAGTCACAGCAGAAGTAGCGCCACAGCATTTTTCTAAGACTGAATCGCTCCTTTTGACACAAGGTAGCAATGCTAAGATGAATCCTCCACTTCGTTTGGAATCAGACCGTCGTGCCGTTATCGAAGGCCTCAAATCAGGCGTCATCACAGTTATCGCAACTGACCATGCGCCTCATCATGCAGATGAGAAAAACATTGAGGATATTACCAAAGCGCCATCTGGTATGACTGGTTTGGAAACATCTCTTTCCCTCGGTTTAACTTATTTGGTAGAAGCTGGGGAATTGACCTTGATGGAATTGCTTGAAAAGATGACCTACAACCCAGCCAAACTTTATAACTTTGAAGCAGGTTACTTGGCTGAGAATGGTCCAGCGGACATCACTATTTTTGATGCTAAGGATGACCGTCTTGTGGACTCCCATTTTGCTTCCAAAGCGACTAATTCACCCTTTATCGGTGAAACCTTAAAAGGGCAGGTTAAATATACCATCTGTAAGGGACAAATTGTCTATCAAGCTTGATAGGAGTTAGAATATGAATTATTTTCGAAAACGTAGGGAGAGACAAGCGAAATCTAATAGTGGAATTTACTGTCCCGCAGCTAATCGTTCTAAAATTCAATATGAAACTAAAGAAAAAGCTGACCATGCGGTTCAATATGATAATGGAGGTTTAGTTAGAAGCTATTATTGTCGTACATGTGCGTGTTGGCATACTACTTCAAAATCTAATAATCCTCCGCTAAGTTTGAAAAACTATGGTCTGAAACTCTTTGGTTTAGATAAATCAGAATAGAAAGAGAAGTATGTATAAGACAAAGTGTTTACAAGAGAAGTTAGTATTATTTTTAAAAATTTTCTTCCCAATCCTAATCTACCAATTTGCCAATTATTCTGCCTCTTTTGTTGACACTGCAATGACAGGCCAATACAATACCATGGACTTGGCTGGTGTGTCTATGGCGACCAGTATCTGGAATCCTTTTTTTACATTCCTAACAGGGATTGTGTCAGCCCTGGTGCCTATCATTGGTCACCATCTTGGTAGTGGTAAAAAGGAAGAAGTTGCGTCTGATTTTTACCAATTTATCTATTTGGCTTTGGGACTATCTGTGGTCTTGCTGGGGATGGTAATTTTCCTGGCACCACCAATCTTGAATCATCTTGGACTAGAAGCACCAGTGGCGGCAGTAGCAGTTCGTTATCTCTGGTTTTTATCTATTGGAATTATCCCCTTGTTGCTCTTTAGTGTCATTCGTTCCTTGCTGGATTCGCTGGGGTTGACTAAGTTGTCCATGTATCTCATGCTTTTGTTGCTTCCTCTCAATAGTGGATTTAACTATCTCTTGATTTACGGGGCCTTTGGTGTTCCAGAACTGGGAGGTGCTGGTGCTGGTTTAGGAACATCCTTGGCCTACTGGGTCTTGCTGGGGATTTCTGTTCTGGTTCTATTTAAACAGGAGAAGCTCAAGGCTCTACATCTTGAGAAACGAATTCCGCTTAATATGGATAAAATCAAGGAAGGAGTTCGTTTAGGTCTGCCTATTGGGGGGACTGTATTTGCTGAGGTGGCTATCTTTTCCGTGGTTGGCTTGATTATGGCTAAGTTCTCGTCCTTGATTATCGCTAGTCACCAGTCAGCTATGAACTTTTCAAGTCTCATGTACGCCTTTCCTATGAGTATCTCATCTGCTATGGCTATTGTCGTTTCCTATGAAGTGGGAGCCAAGCGATTTGATGATGCGAAAACCTATATTGGTCTAGGAAGATGGACAGCCCTCATTTTTGCGGTCTTCACCTTATCCTTCCTTTACATTTTTAGGGGAAGTGTGGCTAGTCTTTATGGTAACAACCCAGAATTTATCGATTTGACAGCACGTTTTTTGACTTACAGTCTTTTCTTCCAGTTAGCAGATACCTTTGCAGCACCTCTTCAGGGAATTTTACGGGGGTATAAGGATACCGTTATTCCTTTTTACCTTGGTTTGGTTGGTTATTGGGGGGTGACACTCCCAGTAGCTATGGTATTCGACTCTCTAACAGATTTTGGAGCTTATTCTTACTGGATTGGTTTGATTATTAGTTTAATCGTGAGCGGGGCTCTCTACCGTTGGCGTTTAACTGCGATTATGAAGAGATTTGAATCCAGAAAAGCTTGATTTTTAAAATTCCTACAAGCAAAAATATCCTTCCTTATCTGCATTATTTTTGCTATAGTTAAATTAGTAGTAGGCAAATGAGAATTTCAAAAATATAGAAACAATTGATATTCCACGCTACTTTACTGGTATCAGATATCAAGAAAAGAAGTTGCTTATTTTTAGCAGCTTCTTTTCTTGATAAAAATTTTACATAAGTTATATTACGTAAAATTATAAACTATCCAAGGCATTCTTTTGTTCATCATTGACGATATGAGTATAGAGGTCAGTGACTTGTGTACTGGCATGTCCTAGCTGGTGACTGACCAAAACTTGCGATTTAGTAGCATCATAGAGCCTAGTTGCTAGGGTATGGCGCAGTTTATGGGGTGTTACACGGACTTTGAAGTCCTCTGAGTATTTAGCAACCATTTTCTCAACGCTGGAAGCGTCAATACGATTGGGAACACCTCTATAGAGTGTCAAAAAGAGGGCTGTGTCTGTTTTTTCCGTCTTATAGCGTTGATTTCGAATGGCCAGATAATTCTCTAAATAAGGCTTAGCAAAGGCAGCAACATTGACCGAATCGCGTTTGCCACCTTTTCGAGTGACATCAATAACCATCATTTTTAGATTGAGATCTCTTAAATCCAGATTAACAGCTTCAGATAAGCGAACACCCGATGCCAAGAGAAGGGCAATAATGGCTAAATCTCGTTCTTTATTTTTGTTGAATGATGAGAGAGCTCGATTTGAAAGCTGTTGTGGGTACTCTTGGTCAATATAAGTTAGAAAACCTTCTGTTTCATCACCTAAAAAGAGTTTTTGCTTGATGTTTTCAGCTCTAGCAGCAAGTGTTTCTTTCTTTTTTTTGGTTGAAACTTTCTTCATTACATTACGATAGAAATAAGGTTCCCCTTGATCGTTTTCAACCTCCTCAGTCAAATACTTATAAAGACTAGAAAGTGCTGACAAGGTCCGATTGATGGTTGTCTGAGAAACACCTTGTTTGCTTGTATTGGCATTCAGCAAAGGACGTTCTCGAAGATAAAGGATAAAAGCCTCCATATCTTTCTTTGACATGTTTTCCAAGACAGATAAAGGAATATTAGACATTTTATCAGCGTTTGAGATACCAGACTCCAAAACCCAGCTGAAAAATCGATCATATTCCTTGAGGTATTCGTACAAGGTTGTAAAACTGTAAGGAACAGCAAGCTTAGATTGGTAGTATTCAAGAATATACCAGGGCATGATTTGTTTTAGTTTGTCGATTCGTTCCAGTAAAATCTCACGTTTCATGTATTTTCTCCATAAATAAGTCTATTAGTAGTATAGCATGGACTTATTTATTTTTCAAGAAAATTATAGTTTTTCGGAAAGATGTTATAGAGCTTTTTAAAAAAACTTAGACCTGTGTAATACGGATCTAAGTCTTTGGAGTTTCATTGTGAATCATTAGCTAGTGTTTTTTCTAGCTTCCAAATACTAAACCAGAATGAAATAGTTAACAGAATAAGGAAAATAAAAAAATCTCACCCACTAAAGTTCTGTTAATACTACATAACTGAAGAGCTATATAAGGGAGCTATGAGATACAAAGTGCACTGTATAATTGCTATTGTTTTCTTTTTCATGATTTTAATCTTACTGTACAGATTTGATACAGTAAACTCCTTTCTAGCTTTATGCTTTATCATTTCTAACTTAATTATAGTCTTATTTTTACCAAAGCTCAATTATTTATATGTAAAATTCCTCATCAGTAAAAAATAACCGACCTCATTGCTGAGAATCGGTTTTCTAAATAAATCAAGTCAGTTGTTTGCATAATATAAATTATGTAAACAAACTCTACAACAACAAATCTTTGACTTTCCCAATTTCGCTTTTTGGAATAACCAGGTGAATCATATCACCCAGATACATTCTGGTTGAGCCGTTAACTGTTTGGCTCTTGCCATTATGGACTTGGGTAGTGATGAGGACGTTGTGTGGTAAGTTGAGTTCATGAACTTGTTTCCCAGCAATTTTATCAGAAACTGGTATTTCGATAAGTGTAACTTCTCCTTCGCTGGATACTTCTTCTGGAAGCATTTTTTCCAGCATGGCTTCATAGACTGGTGTACCCTTGAGCAAATCCATGATAATATAAGAAACAAGAGTGACAAGACCAAGTGGCATGAGGTTGCGAATATCTCCTACCATCTCAGTTACGAGGATCATGGCAGTTAAGGGAGCTTTTGATATTGCTCCAAAATAGCCACTCATTCCTAGAATGACAAATATAGGGAATTGCTCTTGACTGACAAGTCCAAGATTGACGCAGATAACACCAACTAGGGCACCAAGTAAGGAACCAAGCGCCAAAATTGGTAGGAAAATGCCTCCTGGAAGACCACTTCCATAACTAATCATGCTCCAGATAAAGCGAATTAAAAAGTAAGCTAATAGAACTTGGAAACTAAAATCTTGCTCAGTTAAGGAAAGAACAAGCTGATTTCCACCACCAAGGACGTGGGGTAAAAAAATTCCGACTGGTATGATGAGAATAAAAGCAAGAATTGGATCATAAGCTCTATCCAAATGGATTTTTTGACCAATCCAATCATAAAGTCTACCGACATCGAGCACAGCTTTTTCATAGAGAAAACCGGAAAATCCAAGGAAAATTCCCATCACAAGATAAATCCAGTATTGATCTAGGGTCATGAGAGGAATGTTATCTGGCATATCCAATACTGGTGTCAAACCGAACATGAGTAGAGACACAAAGTTTGCTACGATGCTGGCTGCTAGTGTAGAAACCCAGAAAAAGCGCGAAAAATGGTGATAAACTTCTTCTACTACAAAGAGGAGGCCTGCTATTGGTGCATTAAAGGCTGCGGCTAAACCTGCTGCAGCTCCACTGGCAATTAAGGAACGTTCCTCTACTGGACTGGATTTGAGCCACTTGGCAATTCCTTTACCACCAACTGCTCCCAGTTGGATACTTGGCCCTTCACGCCCCAGCATAAGGCCGCTGGCAATAGCAAGCATTCCTAGCACATATTTTTTCCAAAGAACGCCCCACCAGTTGAGGGACATGAGGCATTTCAGTTCGGCTTCGACTTGCGGAATTCCTGAGCCTTTGATATCTTTTTCTGATCGAGTTAATTTAGCACTGAGCCAACAGATGAGTATATAAAACAAAACCAGTACAAAAAGATTGCGCACTAGGTGCCCTTGATCTTGATAAAGTCCTTGTATCAGGTGGAAGCCCTTTTCAATTAAGAAACGAAAGGATCCGACGATAATTCCAACGACGAGGCCGACAATGATTCCTCGACCAACTTGGGATAGGATAGTGCTGGATGCAAAGGCGAATTCTTTCTTAGAACGGACTATTTCCGACTGTTCCTCCATGGTATTTCCTTTCAATTAACTTTCTTTTTTACCTAAAACCAGTGATTTAACAGGTTCAAAGCTGGTTCGGTGAATTGGGGTAACTCCTAGTTTTTCGAGTCCTTCTAGGTGTTTAGCAGTTCCATATCCTGCATTAGTAGCGAAATCATAGCCAGGAAACCGCTGATCGTATTCCTTCATCAATTCATCACGGGTCACCTTGGCTACTATAGAAGCTGCTGCGATAGAGAGGGAATTAGCATCACCTTTGATGATGGAGGTTTGTGAAATGGGCAACTCCAGTTTCATGGCATCTATCAAAAGGTGCTCAGGTTGAGGACTGAGCTGGGAGATTGCTTCCTGCATGGCCAGTTTAGTTGCTCCGTAGATATTGACTTGGTCGATGACCTGATTATCCATGATACCAACGCCAATTGACAAGGCTTGGTCTTGAACTGCTTGGAAAATCTCCAGATGTTTCTTTTTAGGAATTTTCTTGCTGTCATTGAGGCCTCTAATCTTACAATTTTGAGGTAAAATAACGGCTGCAGCGACTACTGGCCCAGCCAGAGGACCTCGGCCGACCTCGTCAACACCTGCTATCAAGATCACTCCTTGCTTGTAAATTTCCTTTTCATAGGAAAGCATAGATTCCAAACGCAAATTTTCATCCAATTCAGCCTGAATGGCTTTTTTACGCTTGCTAATTTCTTTTTGAACTCCAGAGCGATTATCCTTTTCAAGATCTAAAAAAATAGGGCTTTCTAACTCCTTGACTGTCACAAGGAGTTCTTTGATTTCTTTAATCGTTGCCATCGAGGTCTTCCAATGTATCTAAGGTATAGTTACCGAGTTTTCCATCACGGACTTCCTTCACGAAGAGACTGTAAAAACGGTCATAGTCATCACGGAAACCGAGGGCGCGGGTCATATCCATAATAATCACAGGCGCTTCTTCTTCAATTTTCATTTGTTTGAAGCGTTCAGCCAGCTTTTCTGGATAATGTTCTTTGAAATAATTGATACCAAAAATGGTAACCTCATCCATAGGAAGCAACTGATCCTTGATAGCTCCAGTCAATGCCAACTTAAGTGCAACAGTTTCATCCTCAAACTTAGGCCAGAGAATCCCCGGTGTATCCAAGATTTCCAGATCTTTATTGGTTTTAAGCCATTGTTGACCTTTTGTGACCCCTGGCTTGTTTCCAACAACAGCAATCTTTTTACCAGCCAAACGGTTCATCAGAGTTGATTTACCAGCGTTTGGAATCCCGATAATCATGGTACGCAAGGTTTCAATCTGAATCCCACGTTCTTTCTGGCGAGCAATCTTATCAGCCATGAGCTTTTTGGCCGCATCTGTTACAACTTTTACAGTCACTTGCTCTTTGGAATTGATAGTCAGCGTCTGGATTCCCTGTGATTCAAAATACTGACGCCATTCTTTGGTCATTACTGGATCGGCCAAGTCCGCCTTGTTTAAAATCAGGAGTTTCGGTTTATCACCAACAATCTTGGTCAACATAGGATTTTGACTAGATAGAGGTAAGCGTGCATCCACCAAAATCGTTACAAAATCAACAAATTTTAGATTTTCCTGCACCTGCCGACGCGCTTTAGACATGTGACCAGGAAACCATTGAATAGTAGCCATTGAGTTTTTCCTTTCATAGCGAGGATTTAGATACCCTATTTTATTTTACTATCGTTTGAACACATAGAGTTTTCAAATGGATGATGTCCAAACACTTCTTGTTTTATGACATAGAAATCTACTTTATATTATATCATGCCTTCTTTATTTTGTCCGATGATAGCCTTTCAAGTACCCTATATATAGTAGATTAAAACAAGATGTGAACAAATCGATTAGGAAAGTCAAATTAATTTCTAGAAATATTTTAACATCTATAACGTACTATTCTAAAGTAAGCGCGTCATAACAAGGTATCGTATCTATCCTAATTCCCCACCTTCCAGTATACTAGATAAAAAATAATTATCGGAGGAAAGGTATTGTACTATGATGATTCAACTAAGTGATTTAGGTCAAGTTCACCTTGTTTGTAGGAAACTGGATATGAGACAAGGAATTGATTCACTGGCTTATCTCGTTAAAACCCACTTTGAATTGGATCCTTTCTCAGGTCAAGTCTTTCTCTTTTGTGGTGGACGTAAAGACCGCTTTAAAGCCCTTTACTGGGATGGTCAAGGATTTTAGCTACTATATAAACGCTTTGAAAATGGTAAACTGACTTGGCCAAGTACAGAAAAGGATGTCAAAGCTCTCACGCCTGAACAAGTAGATTGGCTTATGAAGGGCTTTTCTATCACTCCCAAAATAAATTCATCAGAAAGTCGTGATTTCTATTGAAAGACGGACATCTGGTCCTTTCCAATAATCTAGCTGAACGCGCCATTAAATCATTGGTTATGGGACGGAGTAAAAGAGTCCAGTGGACTCTTTTAGCCTAAGCTCAGTTTTAAAAAGCGAGGGTGGTTGTTTTCTCAAAGTTTTGAAGGAGCTAAAGCAAGAGCTATTATTATGAGCTTGTTGGAAACAGCTAAACGTCATCAACTAAATAGTGAAAAATATCTATCCTATCTTCTAGAATGTCTTCCAAACGAGGAAACTCTCGTAAACAAAGAGGTTTTAGAGGCTTATTTACCATGGAATAAAGTTGTACAAGAAAAGTGCAAATAAGAAATCTCCAGATTAGGAACTATCCGTGAGTTCTCTAGTCTGGAGATTTTTCAATATACTTCGTTATTGGGCGGTTACGGTGCAACCAAGACACTTCCGAGTAACACCGAACCAACAATACATTTTATTTTCCGAATGGAAAATTTATCTTTTTTAATAATGACAATTCTAATTCTCTACATTCACTTTTTATTTCCTAATAGTAAACACTATTTTTTATTCTCAAAAATTGAACTTCTAAAATCATCGGTTTGGTCAAGATAGGCTTTAAAGATTGCTTTCTTGAGCTTGTGGACTTCACTATCTATGTCTGGATTGTAGTTATTCCAATGATAGTAATTGTTTTTTGCATCCTTACGAACAGCTTGGTTCATCAATTCCTGTAATTCAGTCACGCTATTGATAGTTTTTGTTCCGCGAATATACCAAGGAATTGATGGATCCTTAAATGACACTGTATTTAATTGTCCAAACTTATCTTGGCGTTCTTTGTACATAGCTTTCTTGAATTCAGTCCAAGTTTTATATTGACCGTTAAATACCTTTTTCAAAACCAAGTCATCTGTCACCAATCCGCGTTCTTTACCATAAATAGTTATCTTTTTACCATTTTGTTTGGCTTCTTCTTCGTATTGGTTTGAGATATATGGTACCATACCATCTTTAAAGCCTTTAGCAGCTAGTAGTTCATAGGCTATACGACGTCCCATTAGGTCACCTGGTGTTCCGTTATCACTACTTAATGCTGCATAAATTGGTGCAAATAACTTAATAGTGAAGTAGCCATTTCTTTCGTATTCTTTAGACTTGTATTCACGAGCTGATAAGATATTGTTTGTAATCAAACTCTCAAAGCTTGTCAGTTTGTTGGCATCTTCTACTGTCAAATCTTTAACTACATTTGTTGCGTAAACACTATTTCCATCTGCTGGATCTTTCACATACTTGTTCTCAATTTTTCTCAACGCAGCCATTTTTTCTGTTGCAGATAGTTGACTGATTATCGATTGTCCCTCGAGATATTCCAACATATAAACGACATCAAACATGTTATGAACGTAGTTCTGAAGATCTGTTGCGTTTTTAAATCTCGTGGTTGGATCAAGTATTTGTAATCGTTGTCCTTCTGTACTATCAGATTTTGAATGTTTCAAAATTGAGTTGATGGTGATGGTTGCGTCATTTGGATGGTCTGGCGCTTGTAATAAGCCTTTGGCGAAGAACTCTGGTCCCAAGCCACTTCTTCGACCATAGCCACCAAGATAGATGTCCTGATCTGAATCATGCGTCATTTCATGCGTATAAGTAATGGCGCCGTCCTTGTCTAACATACGATAACCCATATAATAAACGGCATCACCTGTGGCGTAAGCACCGTGTTCATTATGACCGACTTTATTTCCAACAGGTCCAAAGAAATGTTTCATAGCAGGATTTGGATCATCAAAATCTGCTACTTTTTTAGCCTTTCCTTCAGTATTATCATTTCCAAATTTATAGGCATCATAAAGCAAGATATTTCGATAAAGCTTTTCACGCCCTTTTTCATCTAGAATACGATACCAATAATCATAGTGATCTCGTTGACGCTCTGCTGTTTCGTGAGCACTCTTTTCAACAAACTTATTGAGCTTATCACCAGCCTTATAGTCACTATTGCGATAACGATCATAAGCACCAAAGCCTAGACTAGAGATAGTTGAAATGACAAATACTGATTTTTCTGGCAAGGTAAGTAGAGGTAGTACCATGTTACGATATTTCCAGCTGTCGCTAGTGATTCGATCATAGACACCGATAGAGTACTTGCTACCAGCTTTTTCCTGGTTAGCCCTCACTTCTGGAATATTAGATTTTTCTTCAACGATATAAGCCTTGGTCTGTGATTTAAACCAGTCATTGTTAGTTTGAGTAGGTGCAAATGCTTTACGATAGCCTTCTAAAGCACTAAACAGGTCTTTTGTACCGTAGTTATTCGTCAGCAAGGCATTGTAAGTAACCACATTATTTTTTGCCAAGAGATTGTTGTAGCCAGATTTACCTAGTTCAATAATTGTATCTAGCGGAGAGGTATTTCCCTTACCAAAGAAATCCATATGGAACATAAGCAAATCTTTTGCGCTAGCCTTATCAAATTTGAAATCATACCAGCGTTCTAGATAGGTTAATCCTAGCATCAAGGCTTCTTTGTTTCGCTTGATTTTATCAACCATGTAATTGTCAATAGCACTATTATTTCCAGTAACAGCAGCATCAGCTGAAAGTAATTTTTTAAGAGTCTCAGTCAAGTGCTCTTTGGTTTTAGCGAATTGTTCATCTAGATAGAGTTCTGTTAATTTAACATTATCAGAGATTCCTAACAAATTCTTAAGAGCAGATGGATTATACTGCACTGTATTTAAGTCGTTTTTAACTCTGTCTATTATAGATGAATAATCTTTTAGGAAAGCATTTGGTGTGTATACTAGACCTGTAGTTCCAATAGTATACTCAGCCAGATTTGCAAAATCACTATGGTAGGTTAAGCTTACTTTCTCAGATGTTCCATCTTTGTAATGTAGTAATAAGTGATTGATAGAGTGCTTGTCTGAAGTAATATCTGAAACCACTTCATCATTTTTCATAGGGACAACAGACAATAATTCTTTCTTAAACAGCTTATCGTTCACTGATACTAGATTTCCATATTTAACGATAGTATCTCTATTATAGAAAGGTAATAATTTTTCTATATTTTTATATGCAACTTTTCTTGTCTCCTGATAATGAGCTGCCTTGGTATAATCTACATCCTGTTTAGCAGAATTTGTGAAATCTTCCACTGTGACAGTGTGTTTTGTAGTAATCTTCTCTTTCTTAGCTTGAACTGCTGTTTTTTCAATCTCAGTACCACGTTCTACAGTGGAATCAACTGACATCACCTCATCATCAACTTGTTGAACATTGACTACTTTGTTTTCTTTATTACTATAGACATTTGTTTCCTTTATACCATTGAAGTGGTAACCAGAAATCGCATTCCCATTTGTAATATTCATATCGCTGAGAACATTTTGTAGAATCCCAGAATTGTCCTTCGTGCTAGAGCCATTTGTCCAAAGGGAACCTGCAACTCCACCAACTCTAGCGAATGGTTTAGCATTATTTATTTCACCTTCAGCATAACTATTTTCTACAGTTGCATTATTTTCTACGATACCTGCAATTCCACCAATGGTTTGATTAGAATGTTCTCCATTACTTGAAATGGTTACTGTTGCGATAGAATGATCTACCCTAGCATTCGTACCAGTTAATTGACCGACTAGACCACCAATTGCATACTGAGAGGTTGTAACAAAGGTATTTGTTATTCTTCCAGTGAAACTACTATTACTTACGGTAGAATTTTCAACTTTTTGAATAAGTCCTCCGATACCTAGCTCACCAGCAATGATTCCATTTGCGTGAACGTTATCTAAAGTTGAAGAATTTGTGGCTTCCTTAGCAACTGATGCGACATGATTCTTACCAGAAATATTAACATCTTTTAAGGTGAGATCCTTAACAGTAGCTCTATTTAATGTATTGAATAATGGCTTTTTCAAATTATAGATAGCATAATGTTTACCCTGATGACTACCAATTAATGTCCCTGTGAAATTCTTTGTAACATAACTTTCTTGGTTTTCATCCAACTCAACCTCACGAGCATTCATGGTTGCGCCCAGAGTGAAAGTTCCATTAGGTCTACTATTCATATCAGTTACTAATTTTTTAAATGATGTGTAGATAGGGCCATCGTTTTGAACAACTTTTGGAAGATAATAAGTAAAATTGTCTTGATATTGATTATCTACAGATTGCTTCAAGTGTTCCAAGCTAGCTGTAATTTTATAGACTGCTTTACCGTCTTTTGTAGTATCCTCAATATTTGAAACTGGAAGCATCACATCTTTATATTTAGCTGACTTCACTTTGATGAAATAAGCAGATTTATTATCTGGTACTTTATCTAAGCTTGTATGTTGTTTTGATTGATTGCCTTCATAACTATAGAGCTCCACATCAGAAACACTTCTTAGTTCTATTGTTTTCTCTTGAACTTCTACTTTTTTATCAGGTTCTACTTCAGTTTCTTGTTTAATTTCTTCGTTTCCATTTGAATTGGCTGTGTTTGATTCGCTTGAAACATCCTCAGTTGAATTTCCTTTTGGTTGGTCTGGTTCTGTTTGCCCATTCTCTTCTGTTGTTGCATTACCAGAATTTTCAGGTTTGTTTGTTTCTTCAACTGGTGGTTTTGAATCGCTAGGTTTATTAGATACTTCTCCAGTATTTTCGCCTGCAGATTGAACTGGATTTTCTGCTCCTTGAGTTGAAGTTCCTTTTGTAGTGCCCTCATTTGGTTTTACTGGACCTTCTTCTACAGTTTTTTCTGAAGTTTCATTTTTGGAGTCATTATTTTCTGGTTTATTTGATTCTCCAACTTTAGAAGTTTCGTCTTTTGACTCATCTTTACTTGTTGGTTGTCCATTCAAGGCTGCCGCAGCTGCCACTAGGTCATTCTTAGCTTGGTCAATCCCTGCTTGACTTGCACCTTCTTTAGCTGCTACAGCTTTCGCTGCCGCAAGTGCTTTATCATAAGCTGCTTGCTTAGCTTGGTCTGCATTTTGATACTTGTCAGATTTTTTCGTGCCAGATTCTTTACCAAGCTCGGCTTTCAAGGCAGACTTGTCGCTTGCCACTCCATCCAATTGACCTTTTGCATTCTCTACTGCTTGCTTAGCTGCATTCACCTCTGCTTGTGTAGCTCCTGCTTTTGCTAGAACTTTTTGAGCGGCTTCTAATGCTGCATCATAAGCTTTTTTCTTGTCTGCTGTTGCATTTTGATACTTAGCTGTCTCTTTGGTAGCTGTCGCATCTGTTGTTGCGGCTGTTCGTAATGGCTCTTTGTCAGTCCCTTGTCCATTCAAGGCTGCCGCAGCTGCCACTAGGTCATTCTTAGCTTGGTCAATCTCTGCTTGACTTGCACCTTCTTTAGCTGCTACAGCTTTCGCTGCCGCAAGTGCTTGATCGTAGGCAGTACGCTTAGCTTGGTCTGCATTCTGATACTTGTCAGATTCTTTCGTGCCAGATTCTTTACCAAGCTCGACATTCAACTCATCTTTTTCAGGTTTGTTTGTTTCTTCAACTAAGGTTGTCGAATTACTAGGATTACTGGACACTTCCCCAGTATTTTCGTTAGATGTATCTGGTGATACTTTCTCTGAATTCGTTGTTGATTCTTCTGCAGATTGAACTGGATTTTCTGCTCCTTGAGTTGAGGTTCCTTCTGTGGTGCCTTCATTTGGTTTTACTGGAACTTCTTCTACAGTTTTTTCTAGTTCTTGTTCTTTCGGTTTCTCGACTGGAGTTGCAGAAGGAACTTCTGAAGCGTCTGTAGATTCTTCTTTAGTCTCTCCTGATTTTTCTCCTGACTTAGGAGTTGCATCTTCTCCTGAGTTTGTTGTTGATTCTTCTGCAGGTTGAACTGGATTTTCTGCTTCTTGATTTGAGGTACCTTCTGTAGAGCCTTCTGTTGGATTTACTGGAACTTCTTCTACAGTTTTTTCTGAAGTTTCATTTTTGGAGTCATTATTTTCTGGTTTATTTGACTCTCCAACTTTATTTGTATCACCTTGATTAGATTCAGTTGGTACTGTTTGCCCATTCTCTTCTGTTATTGCATTACCAGAATTTTCAGGTTTTGTTGAAGTTTCGTCTTTTGACTCATCTTTTTCAGGTTTGTTTGTTTCTTCTACTTCTTTTGGCTTCTCGACTGGAGTTGCATCTTCTTTCTGTTTTCCAAGATTCTCTCCGTTCTGAGAAGAATCTACGGTTGGAGGTGTAGAGTGACTTTCCACTTCTGAGTTCATATCACTAGATAATGTATCAGCTTTAGTTTCAGCGGACTCTGTAGCTACAGTTCCAACTTGTCCATCCCTAAATTCTGGAACAGCCTCATACTGTCCGTTAATCACTTGTATTTTTGATGGATTCTCTATAAAATTCGGTGCAATCGTATAATCTACCTTTTGTTGATCTATTGGAGTGGCTACTGATTTCTCTTGATTACTTACCTTAGAATCAGAAGTCGTTTTTCCCTCTTTGATATATCCAATATAAGTGTAACCTGAAATATCTTTAGGAAGAGGTAATTTTTCTCCAGAGGTCAACTCATAGTCCGTATTGTAATTCAGTAAAAGATTATTTTCTAAAGCATGGGCTGATACTAGGATACCGTTTCCTATCCCTGCAACCAATACTAAATGCAATACCGTTTTATTCTTAATTTTTTTCTTGGAAACAGCAAAAACTAAAATCCCCAGAGCTGCTAAACTAGCACCAGCAACTAAGGCTTGCATCTCATTCTTGCTTCCAGTATTTGGCAATTCTCCCAGTTGATTTTGAGAATTTAACTTATAAACAAGATAATAAGTCTCATCATCATTCTCCACGTATGTCGGAATATCATATACAAGCTGCTTCTTTTCTTCTGATGATAGCTCTGACTCTGTCACATATTTGTAGTGAACACCTTTAGTCTCTTGAGCAGCCACAGATGAACTAGCTAATACAGACATAAAAAATAAACTCGAAATCGTTGCAGATACAAGTCCTACTGATAATTTTCTAAATGAAAAACGTTCTTGTTTTTCACCAAAATACTTTTCCATTATTCCTCCTTGAAATAAAATTTTAAAAATATGTAAGCCTAACTTTTTTATATTAGTGTACTATCTATAAAAAAGGGAACATACTTTAATTATACTCTTTATTTAGCAAAAAGTCTTAAAATTGAGTTGCGTTTTCATACTTTTTTTATATATAAAATACCAAGTAGTAGTTTTGCAATTCCCTATTATTTTTTGGATAAAATGTAACCTACCATGAAATTTCCACGGCAGGTGTTACTCATATCACTAATCGTTCTAAAAATGGTTTGAGGCAGTTGAGGAGAATTCCTTCTATCCAGCTTCCTTGTGTTGATGAGCGATGGTCTTCCTGCAGGCTTTTTTTTTAGAAAATCTCGGACTTGTTCTGGTGCGATTTCAAATTCAAAGGCTTTCATTTTATAGAAAAAGTCGATGAGATGATCTGACAGGTATTCAGTTGAAAAGGGTACTTCACCACTTTTTCGATATTCTAATAAGAGCCTAGAAAATCGAGCTTTTTCTTCAGGAAGCTCACGAAAATAGGAATTGAGGAGCCAAGTCTGCTTCTGTTTTCTTTCAATTGGATCCTGACTGGCAATTCGTTGGTCTTTTTCCAGCTCTTTTTGGTATTGTTTGGCCTTGATAGCTCGTTCTGCTCTATTTTTACCAAAAAGAATTTTTTCCCACTTGCGTTCTTCTTGAGTCAGGGTCTCTGTAAAGCCAAAGTAATCTTGATAAGCACGCTCTGCGGGTCCCATGGCTAGAACCAGATTGTCTGCATATTGCTTGGCGATTTTATCCCTCTTCTTGCGTTCTTTCTCTGCCTGGATACGAAGTTCTTGTTCGTAGTCAATTTTCTCCTTGCCTAGCTTGACAAGGTAGAGTTGGTCATCCGATTTCCCAAGTAAAAAGGGTTTGATACACTTTTCAAGGACTTCTTCCATCCGAGCCTTTTTCTTTGGTTCCGCCTTGGTCCAACTTCCTCCCTGAAAGACTTCTAGGAAAAGCTGGTAGTCTCTCTCAGGCGCAAATTGATTGCCACGATTGGGTTTGAAAACACCTTTTTCCCAGAGCCATTTTAGAAGTCGCTCGTCAAAGTCACTTTTATTGACCTTGATTTTTTCCTTTTTCTGAGCTTTTCTGGTTAGATTTTCAACCTTTCTGAGCAGTTTTTCTTCCTCTTCCAATTGCTGGTCAAGGGACAATCGATGAAAATGACGAACACAGTCGCTACCAATTGGAAAGAGGCGTTGGCCTGTGACACCGTTAAAGAGTTCATAAGCGTATTTGATGGCATTTCCACAGACACAATTGCTACGGCCAATACCGTTAAAAATCAAGGAAACTTCATTCCATTCCTTGGTAGCTTGTTCCCAAGTATCCGCTTTCGAAGCCTGTAAAACTGCATCATACAGGGATTTTCTAACTGGAAGTGTCATGAGGTCTCCTTTCTAATACTCCATGAAAATCAAAGAGCAAACTAGGAA
>NZ_VMLM01000007.1:0-9553 GCF_013276695.1 Streptococcus sp. 4155 | reverse complement strand
CGAAGTCAGTAACCATACCTACAGCAAGGTGAAGCTGACGTGGTTTGAAGAGATTTTCGAAGAGTATAAGTTATACTTTTACAACTTGAACCTCGTCTTTACCGAGTAAAATCAAGTATTTTTCAATATTTTCAATCGAATAGGCTCGTGATAAAGCCTCTTCGTATAGAGCTAACTGACCACGATAGCGGTCTACGAGTTGACTTGGTTCATCATAGCGGTCTGTCTTGTAGTCGAACAGAACAATTTTGTTTTCGTAAAGCAGATAGCCATCAAGGATACCACGGACAACAAAGTCTTCCTGACTCTTTTGGTCTCGTTTGAGCATGGAGAAAGGTTGCTCGCGATAGAGATGGTCGGTATTAGCAAGAATTTCCTGACCGAGTACTGTGTCAAAGAAAGCAAGAATTTTATCAAGATTGATCTTGTCTCTGACAGCTTGGCTAGTTTGAACTTGTTTGAGTGTTTCTGTTAGGCTAGCAAGGGTTAGTTGCTGGCTGAGGTCAATTCTCTGCATGAGTTCGTGAGTAGCGCTACCAATCTCAGCTCCAGTTACCTTTTCTTTGGTTGAAAAATCTGGCAAATCGAAGCTGATTTTCTTGCCTACTGACTGACCTTGACCAGCAATCTCGACACCTTCCATATCCATAACTGGTTCGTAGAATTTCTTGATTTGACTTGGGGTTTGAACACTAGGAAGTTCAATAGCTGCGCGGTGAAGAGTATTATAAACTTCCACCTCCTTCAGCATTTCCAGAGCTTCTTTGATGGTATCTGACTGACGATTGTCTGCTTGGGAGCTATCTTGGAGAGGACTCTTGGTTTCCAACTCTCCGATAGCTTCTCTGGTCAACTGATCTTCGCCAATAAAACGATAACTAAAGTTGAGCTTGTCCTTAGTAAACACTTTACTGATAGCCAAAAGCCAATCTTGGAAATTCCGTGCTTGCAGTCTAGTATTGCTATTTAGTTTCCCATTTTTGGCTGCTGGGTATTGCTTGACTTCCAGCTTTTCACGAGAACCCTTGCCGACAAGATAGAGCTTTTTCTCAGCCCGCGTCATAGCAACATACAGCAAACGCATCTGCTCAGAATAGCTTGCTAGCTGTAATTCCTCTTCGTTCTGCCTATAGGGCAGGCTAGGAATGGAGAGTTTGATGGTTTTAGGGTAGTAGGATTCCACTGCTCCTGTATCCATCTTGGCAATATACTTGACACCAAGCCCATTTTTACGGCTGAGAATGACTTCTGACATGCTGTCTTGCTTGTTGAAATCTTGATCCATATTGAGGATAAAGACGTAAGGAAACTCCAGCCCTTTACTCTTGTGGATGGTCATGAGCTCTACTGCATCTTTTGGCGGTGCGACGGCCACGCTTGCCAAATCGTGCTGGGCTTCTAAAACTTGGTCAATCATACGAATAAAACGCGACAAACCTTTGAAATTGCTCTTTTCAAATTGATCAGCTCGCAGAGCTAGGGCATAGAGATTGGCCTGTCTAGCAGGACCATTTGGCAAAGCCCCCACATAATCATAATAAAAACGGTCGTTGTAAATCTTCCAAATCAAGTCATAGAGGGAGTGGGTTTTGGCATACAGGCGCCAAGAAGCTAGGACATCCATGAATTGCTTTAGTTTCTCAGCTAGAGCCGTGTGAATCAAGCCTTTTTGACTACTTGCCATTTTTTGTGCATTGACCAGTTTTTCATAGAGATTTTCTTGGACTTTATCCTCTGCTTTCTGAAGGGACAAACGTGCTAACTCGTCCTCATCAAAGCCAAACATAGGAGACTTCATAAGGGCGACCAAGGCATAGTCTTGCAGGGGATTGTGAATGACACGAAGGGTTTCTAACATGACTTGCACTTCTAGGGATTGGAGATAATTGTTTTGCTCTCCGTCAGTTTTGACAGGAATCCCGTACTCAGACAGGGCGAGAAGAATCTGGTCATTACGACTGCGACTGGAGGTCAAAAGGGCAATTTCTTTAAAGGCAACACCTTTTTCCTTATGGAGTTTAAGGATTTCCTTGATGACCAGGCGCATTTCACCAGTCAGTTTAGTGTCAGCCTGACCCTCTTCTTCCTCATTTGTGTCATCCTTATCGTAGAGGAGAAATTCAGCCTTGTTGTCTGGATTGGGAGTCAGTTTGGTATTGGCAAAAACAAGCTGGTGCATGTTATCATAGCTGATTTCACCGACTTCTTGATCCATAAGGCGCTCAAAGACATCATTGGTTGCTGACAGCACTTCTGAACTACTACGGAAATTTTCCTTGAGGAGAATCAGCTTGCCCTCTTTTGGATTTTGCGCATAGCGTTGGAATTTTTCATTGAAAATCTGCGGATCTGCCTGACGGAAACGGTAGATGGACTGCTTGATATCTCCCACCATAAAGCGATTGTGGCCATTAGACAGCAATTCCAACATCCGTTCTTGAATGTGGTTGGTATCCTGATACTCATCGACCATAACTTCATGGAAGCGCTCCTGATAAGCCTCACGAACTTGCGGGAATTTCTCTAAAATCTCAATGGTGTAATGGCTGATATCAGCGAATTCAAAGGCATTTTCCTGACGTTTACGCTGACGATAAGCCTCCACAAAATCGCTCATAAAGGTTTGGAAGGTTTTAGCTAGTTTCCAAGTGTCTCCATGATAACGTTCTTGATAGTCGAGAATCGTTATCTGGTCTGACAGTTGTCCTAGTTTAGCAAACTGGGACTTTCTCTCTTCGTTGTAGGCATCGGCCAGTGGCTTCAAATCAGCCTTACGACTCGCATTGGTCAGAGCTCGGCCGTTTTTCTCTTTCGAAATTGCGACAACACGCGCAAGCACTGATTGAAAAGCCTTACTATCGGACTCTTGATTTAAGGAGCTAATTTCATCCAGAATCAACTGAACATTTTCTAAATAGGCAGCCTTTGCAAACTCCTTGGCATCGTTATCCAGATGATAACGGAAAAAGCTTTCCAAATCCCAAAGGGCTTGTTTGATTTGCTCAGTCAGTTTTTCTTTTTCATTGGTAAAATCAACCTCTTCAAAACCTTTGAGGAAAGATTCACTCAGCCACTTTTGAGGATTACTGGTGGATTGGAGGAAGTCATAAATTTTATAGACTTGCTGGCGCAGCCCCCGTTCATCTTTTCCACGTCCAACAAAGTTTTTCAGCAAATGACTAAAGGTCTCTTTCTGCTTACCTTGGTAATGGACTTCAAAGACCTCGTGGAAGACTTCGTTTTTTAGAAGGAGTTGCTCGCTTTGGTTTTGTAAAATACGGAAATTAGGCGCAATATCAAGCAGATAGCCATGTTTACCAAGGAATTTTTGTGTAAAAGAGTCCATGGTTCCGATGGCTGCGTTGGGTAGGTCTGCCAACTGGCGACCCAAGTGTTGTTTGAGGTCAACGTCATCGCTTTCTTGGATTTGTTGGCTGATTTTTTTCTCCAAGCGTTCTTTGAGTTCAGTCGCAGCCTTGACGGTAAAGGTTGAGATAAAGAGTTGAGAAATTTCGACACCACGCGCCAATTGGTCCAGAATACGCTCGGCCATGACAAAAGTCTTACCAGAACCAGCCGACGCTGAGACAAGGATATTTTGACCAGAAGTGTAGATAGCTTCGATTTGCTCGGCAGTTTTCTTTTGTTCCTTGCTCGAATTTGCTTCTGCTTCTTGCAGTTTTTGAATTTCCTCCTCAGTTAAAAAGGGAATAGGCTTCATCGATTCAACTCCTCTCTTATTTTTTCAAACCAATCTTGCTTGAGTTTTTCTCCGACCAGACGCTTGCCATCAGCTAGATCCAACTTTTCTAGGAAACGGGCTTGACCCAAGTGGTAATTGGCTTCAAAACCTGTGATGGATTGATGTTGCTGGACGTAGGGGGCAATGCTTCTGCCATTTTCGGTATAAGGATTAATGGCGAACTGGCCTGTTAAAATCTTCTCAGCTGCTTTCTTGTAAAGATGGGCATTGTAGTCCAGTAGGAGCTGGAATTCCTCATCTGTCAGCTGATTAGACTTGTTTTTATTGTAAAATTCGCCCAAATGACTGCTTTCTTTTTCTAAAAAGAGTCCTTGGTATTTCATAGACTTGCTGGCTTCTACTACTGCACCTGCCAAATTCTTAACGGTCAACAGAGATTGAACAGGTTCAGCCATTTCCAAGTACATGGCACCGAAAAAGTTCTGCTCCCCCTCTCTTTTTAGGGCAGCTAGGTAGGTTGGCAGTTGGGAATTAAGACCATTAAAGAAATGAGGAAATTGGAACTGGGTCAGACTAGACTTGTAGTCTACTACTCCTATCGCCCCATCAGCTTTCAATCGGTCAATGCGGTCAACCTTGCCTCGTACAAAGACACTGCGTCCATTGTCCAATTGAATAAAGGCCTGCTCTTTCCCACCGAAATTCGCCTCTTCTTTGATGGTTTCAATAGCTGGATTGTGACGGAGAATGTGGCCAGTCGTCCGTGCCACATCAAGCAAAACTTCCTTTGTAAACTGGGCTTCCAAACTTTCCTGATAAATAGCCTCAAATTCCCGTTCCTGACTGGTTTCTTGGATAGCCTGTTCCAAACGTTGGTCAAAGGAATCTTCGTCAGGCAACTGCAAGGCACGTTCAAAAATGCGGTGCAAGAAATTTCCGTGACTGCGGGCATCAGGACGCAGGCGTAATTCTTCTTGCAAGCCTAAAACGTAGCGAAGAAAATAACTGTATTCATTGCGATAAAACTCCGTCAAACCAGAGGTAGACAGGTAAAACTCCTGATCAGCAGGATAGAGAGCCTGCAAGGTATCCTTGGTCAAGGGCTTGCTGCTTGGACTTGTTGGAAGGGCAGGATTTGCAAGGCCTCTTTGGTCTAGTTTTTTACCCATGACACGTGCCAGAACCTTGACAAAGGTCAAATCTTGCTCCCTATCACTCGTCTCGCCCTGCTGGTGATAGGCAACCAGACTAGACAAAAGACTGTGATAGGACCCCATATCTTCCTTAGACAGCCATTTGTGATTCAACCTCTTCTCTCTCCGCCTAAATCCAAAATGGACTAGTTCTTGAAGATAGGCTGACTCCTTGCTTTCACTTTCATTAAAAAGGCTTGGAGCCGACAAAACTAATTGCTTACGGGCAGAATTGACCAAAGAAAGCATAGTGTAGCGATTTTTCTTGAGATTTTCACTGCTGGCAATCAGTAATTGAACGCCTTCTTCGGTCGCTTGGTTTATGTTTTGTCTTTCTTCATCTGTCAAAAGACTGGTATTTTGCGCGATTTTTGGTAAATTGTCCTGAGTCAGCCCAATGGCATAGACAAAGTCAGCAGTCAGTGGTGCAATCAAATCGTAACTCTGCACCAGAACGGTGTTCACTGTCGCTGGAATGGTACGGTATTGAGATAGACTCATTCCAGAATGAAGCAAGGCCAAGAAATCCTCCAGACTAACCTGTGAACCAGCAAAAACAGTCGCAAATTGTTCTAAAATATGGCAAAAGGCCTTCCAAACTTCGGCTTGTCTTTCCTGTTCTACAGCTTCCATAGTTGCTGTCAAATCTTGTAACTGCTTGGTCACAACTCCTTCTTTTAGAAAAGAGTTCCACTTTTGCAAGAGATTTTCAGCCTTTTGTTTTCGACTAGCAAAGAGGGTTTCAAGCGGTGTTAAAATACGCAGACGAAGGGCATTCAAACGCCCTAAATCAAATTTTCCATGGTGGGATTTGGTAAAGGTTTGCTGAAAGGCTGGCAAGCCATTGATACCAAGATAGCGGATATATTGCTCAAATGAGTCAATATCAGCTTGACTAAGGTCGGTATACAAACCTGTTCTGAGGAGATTAATCAAATCCTCCTGACGGAAACGATAGCGTTTTAAAGCCAAAATAGATTCGACAAACTGAGTTAAAGGGTGGTGGGCCATGGATTCGCTTTTGCCTAGATAGAAAGGAATCTGATACTGGTCAAAAATAGTTTTAAGAGATAATTGATAAGACGCTACATCCCCCAAGAGAATACGAAAATGCTTGTAACTCAGGTCTGAGTTCTCATGTAATTTCTGACGGATGCTACGGGCTACCAACTCCAACTCTTCCTTTTGCGTCAAACAAGACCAGATTTGTAAGTTTTCACGGTCCTTCTCATCGACATCCAAAGCGAGTTCTGAAAAGTCACAAGAAGACTCCAACAAACGAGAGGCCTTGTCAAAGCTATCCATCTTCTCATGGGTTTGAGAATAGTCCTGAGCAGGCGTTTGGTATTTAGAGGCCAGATGATGGAGAAACTCCACACTAGCTTGGTAGAGATTGCCCTCTCTAAAAGGACTGGCATAAGCTTTCTTACTAGCATAAGCCCCAATAACAATCTCAACTCCCTTGCCATGAAGTAGGTCCACAATTCGCTCTTCTTCGGCAGAAAAACGGGTAAAGTCGTCAATAACCAAGGCAATTTGAGTGAAATCACTACTTACCTTGTTATTCTCGATAGCCTCAATCAAATGGGACAACTGACTTCCCTGAGCCAACTGGCTTTGATTGAGATAAGCCGTTACCTTCTCAAAAATCAAGAGTAAATCGGCCCTCTTGTCCTCATCCGTCAAACTCTCCAAGTCCAAAAAACTCATTTGAGCAGTCGTCATCTCGTGGTACAATTCAATCAACTGCTGGATAAATTGAGGATCCTGCTTGATAGCTCCATAAACACGCAAGTCCTTGGGGTCAAGTTCTGCAAGGCATCTGTAAAAGACCATCCCAAGACCGATGTCATCTAGACTAGTCTTGGCAGGCAAGTCATTCAAGACTAGGTAACGAGCCATTTGAGCAAAGCGCGTGACGGTAATCGCAAAAGAAGCCTGCTGGGACAAGCATTCCAGCACGGCGCGTTCCTTTTCAAAAGAAAGAGAGTTGGGAGCGATGTAGAAGACTCGCTTGCCAGCAACAACTAGCTCCTCCGCCTCTCTGGTTAGAATTTCAGTCAAAGAAGTCCGAATATCAGTATAAAGTAATTTCATCTCTGCCTCGTTGGAATTTTTCATTACCCTATATTATACCATGATTAGTCTCGTAAATCTGTTAAAATATTTAGGCCATCCATTCTTTTCTTCATAATCTGCTAAATATTAAATACTTAGCTTTACTTGTATATAGAATAAATCTGCCTACTGAAAATCACATAATAAAAAAAGCCTCGGTAACAAGGCTTTGAGTTTTATGATTGTTTCTTAGGTACGGAATACACTTCAATGTGTTGTCCTAGTACCTTGATGTCGACTGGTAGATTATCTGATTTATCGCCATCGACATCCGACTCTAATTCGATATCAGAAGAAATTTTAATAGTACGCGCTTTTATATATTCAATATTCTTGATAGAATGATTGAACTATAGTAAATTGAAACTAGAATAGTACACCGTGGATGCTAAAATATTTCTAGAAATTAATTTGATTTCCCTAATCAAGCTGTTCGTATATTATTTCAACCTACTATAAATCGTCTAAGAGAAACAACCGATAAGAATTGGCACAAAAGCGACCGTATTTTTGTTACCAATACAGGAAAACCAGTTCATAGTTCCGTCTTGAGCAAGTCTCTCCAGCGAGCAAACGAACGCCTTAAAAAACCAATTCCCAAACATCTGTCCCCTCACATCTTCAGACACACCACTATTAGCATCTTAGCAGAAAATAAAATTCCTTTAAAAACAATCACGGACGGGGTTGGTCATTCCGACTCTGAAGTCACTACTTACATCTACACCCACGTCACAAAGAACATGAAAGATGAAGCAATCAATGTACTGGATAAAGTTATGAAAAAGATTTTTTAAAAAGTTTTGCCTCTCAAAATCGAGTAGGAGATAATCTCTAGCCCCTCTCACACCACCGTACGTGCCGTTCGGCATACGGCGGTTCAACTAACTTTTAACGCATGTCGTTCAAGGTAATAATCCAAACACGAAACCAGTCCACGTTTTTCAAGGACTGGTTTTGATATAGCACGTTTAAGTACCGACTTCTGAGCTACTAATTGATAATGGTCACCCCAGCCAGATACCTTATCTGCTATCCATTTAGGAACTCCTAACTTAAGCAATCCCCATAGTCGTCTCGATTTCTTCTTCCATTGCTTCCAGATAATCACTCGTAGGCGAGTACGCAAGCGCTCATCTATGCTGGTGACAATACTTTTCATATTTCCCAATGAGAAATAGTTTATCCATCCTCGAATGGACAAATTCAGTTGCTCAATACGTCTTGTTAAGTCTATACTCCATTTCCTCTGTGTTAGTTTCTTCAATTTAAGCTTAAATCTCCGAACACTATCTTGATGGGGACGACTTTTCCAACCATCTGATGATTTCCAGAACCCAAAACCTAAGTATTTCAGCTCTCTTGGTCTGGTAATCTTAGTCTTGGTCATATTTACTTTCAAACCTAGCCGTTTCTCAATAAAACGACTAACTGAATACATCACACGCTTAGCGGCTGCCTCGCTTCCGACCGTCATCACACAATCATCTGCGTAGCGCACAAATCGAAGTCCCCTCTTTTCTAATTCCTTGTCCAATTCATTAAGCATGATATTGGATAAGAGAGGAGATACATTTCCTCCCTGTGGTGTGCCAACTAGCGTTTTATGATGCTGACCGTTAATGATAACACCTGAATGAAGATACTGACGAATCAAGGATTCCCTATCTCCGTCTTCGATAATATTATGTACTAAGGACATCAATCTATCTTGAGGAACCCTATCGAAAAATTTCTCTAGGTCTATATCCACTATCCACTCATAGCCGTCATTTAAGTACTCTAAGAGCTTGGACAATGGCTTGTTGGATTATCCTATCCATCACTGTCGGAATCCCAAGCTGAAGGACACCTCCATTGGGTTGGGGGATTTCAACTCGCAGGACTGATTGAGGTTTGTATTTCCTCTGTTTTATCAGTTCTTTAGTCAGGCGCCAGTTTTGTCTGAGATAATTATCCATCTCTTCGATAGTCATTCCATCAATCCCAGCTGAGCCCTTATTGGATTTTCCTTGATTGTAGGCTTCCAGCATATTTTCGCGTGATACTATCTTATCTAGCAATTTTGACATGTGCCTATTCCTTTCTTGTTTTGGTGCCTGAGGGACATCTTATATTGGTGAACCTTCATCTAGTCAATACGTGACAGAGTCCAGTTCTATCAGACCGTTCGTTTTACAGACACAAGTGAAGTAGGATTACTTCGATCTGTCGTTTTCTCTTTCTAGCGACAGACCTCAAACAGTCTCTCCCCAGACTGTTTGAGTATTCACCCCTTCGCTCCACTTCCATTACAGAAGTTTCCTCACTACTATGGGTTCGGCTGACTTCTCATGATTCCTTGTTACTACGCTTTCAGCGCTCATGAGACCTCACGGGATAAGTCCTACATCTTTCCTCGTTTATACAAGATATGAGGACGTTAAAAGGTTAGAGTGAAAATAGGAAATCTGACGCAGAGTCTTTAGACTCTAGAAAGATTTATCTTTTTCACACAAACCTTAGTCCGAATTCAATTACTCTCGTGATTTACGCATAT